>JAEYZV010000604.1 GCA_023427865.1 Acidobacteriota bacterium | reverse complement strand
GGTCGGAGAGCCGGCCCTCGCTACCCCGGACGCGCCGTCCGGAGTAGAATCCGACGCACCGCCATGCGCCCCCTCGTCATCTCCGCCCTGCTCATGGGTGCGGCCGCTGCCGTCGCCTGCACGCAATCGACGATCGCCCAACAGCCCGCCACCGGCTCGAGCACCGGCGCTGCGCCGAAGAGCAGCGCAGCGGCGGCGCAGGCGCTCGCTGCGTCGTTGACTGGCCCCGCGAGGGAGAAGGCGCTGCTGCCGCTCGATCACGAGGCGCGCACGCAGATGAACTACGTGCCGATGGTCCGCGCCGGCGTGCCGCTCGACGAACTCGACGATCCGCAGAAGGCGCACGCGCAGTCGCTCCTTCGTTCCGGCCTGAGTGAGGCGGGCTACGAGACCGCGCAGAAGATCATCGCCCACGAGGACATCCTTCGCGAGCTGGAGAAGGCCCGGGGTGTCAGCAACTACATGCGCCGGCAGCCGGGCCTGTACTACACGGCCCTGTTCGGCCTGCCGGGGGCCGATACGCCGTGGGGATGGCGCGTCGAGGGACACCACCTGTCGGTGAACGTGACGCACACCGGCGCAGGCGACCAGATCGTCGCGCCGCTCTTCTTCGGCGCCAACCCGGCGAAGGTGCCGAGCGGCCCCCACGCCGGCCTCCGCATCCTGGCGGCCGAGGAGGACGAGGCTCGCGCCCTGATGGCGCTGTTCAATGGCGAGCAGAAGGCCACGGCCGTCATCGCGCCGGAGACCACGAACGACATCGTCACGACCAACAAGCCCAAGGTCGACGGACTGCAGTTCGAGGGGCTGCCCGTGGCAACGATGGGCGCGTCCCAGAAGGCGCAGTTGCGCAAGCTGATCGACGTCTACGCGTCACGCGTGCCGGCTGCCCAGCGCAACGCCCAGCTCGCGCGCTTGGAGCAGGCCGGTTTCGACAAGCTGTACTTCGCCTGGGCCGGAAGCCTGGAGCCGGGAGGGAAGCATTACTACCGGATTCACGGGCCGACGCTGCTCATCGAGTACGACAACAGCCAGAACGACGCCAATCACATCCACACGGTATGGCGCGACCTGGAGCACGACTTCGGCGGGGACCTGCTCCGCAAGCACCTGGCTTCGGTGCGTCACTAGTCGTGTCGTTCGGGGGCGTCGACGTTCACGCCGACGCCACGCTTCCGCCTTCTCTTCGTCCCGATGCCTGTAATCGACTTGCGTTCGGACACGGTGACGCGTCCGACGCCGGCCATGCGCGCGGTCATGGCCGCAGCGCCCGTTGGTGACGACCAGTTCGGCGAGGACCCTTCGGTCAACGAACTGCAGGCGCGGGTGGCCGACCTGCTCGGGAAGGAGGCGGCACTCTGGCTCCCGACCGGGACGATGGCCAACCAGGTCGCGTTGCGCACGCTCACGCGTCCCGGCGACGACGTCGTCGTCAGCCGGGAGAGCCACGTCGTCTGGCACGAGTCCGGGGCCGCCGCCGCCAATGCCGGCGTGCAGTTCACCGAGATCGGCGCTGGCGGCGTGTTCTCGTCCGACCAGTTCCTGGCGGCGCGCAAGCCGCGCGATCACATGCTGTACCCGCCGACGACACTGGTGGCGATCGAGAACACGCACAACCGTGCCGGCGGCGTCGTGGTTCCGCAGGAGACGGTCAGCGCCGTTTGTGACGTCGCCCGGCAGACCGGTGTGGCCACGCTCCTCGACGGCGCCAGGCTCTGGAACGCCGCGATCGCGAGCGGATGCACGCCGGCCAGTCTCTGCGCGCCCTTCGACGTGGTCTGGGCCGCCCTGTCGAAGGGGCTCGGGGCGCCGGCAGGGTCGGTGCTCGCCGGTCCGCGCGACGTGATTGGCCGAGCGGTGCGGTACCGGCGCATGGCCGGTGGGGCGATGCGACAGGTCGGCATACTGGCCGCGGCAGGTACGTACGCGCTCACGCATCACTATGCGCGCCTGGCGGAAGATCACGTGCGTGCGCGGTCGATCGCCGCCCGGCTCGCGCAGTCGTCGCGCGTACGGATCGACATGGCGACCGTCCAGACCAACATCGTGGTCTTCCATCTCGCCGACGAGGCGCCGGACGCGGCGACGATCGTGGCACGTGCCCGCGAGCGCGGCGTGCTCGTCGTCCCGTTCGGGCCCCGCACGGTTCGCGCCGTGACGCATCTCGACGTCACGGAGGCACAGTGCGCCGACGGTGGCGAGATCCTTGCTGAGCTGTGTGGTGTGTAGGGACCGGCGTCGGTGCCCGCCGGCCAGGGCGGAGGGCTGCGCGGCGCCGATGTCGCCTGCCGGTGGCTCGCCGTTGCCGACGACCGTGGACCGATGAGGGCCGACACACGCGTCGCACCGTGCCGCCGTGGTGAGTGACGATGACGTGGCGATGGCTCGAATGCCGGAGAGGGAGTGACCCGTGCGCTGGAATCCAACTGGACGAAGCCGGAACATCGAGGACCGACGGGCGGCGGGGATGGGGGGACGTGTCATCCCGATGGGCATCGGTGGACTCGTGCTGTTGTTCATCCTCAGTCTCGTCACCGGCCAGGATCTGATCTCGCCGTTCATGCAGCAGCAGCCGTCCGCGCCGGCGCAGGCGGGCCAGGAGGCACCGCTGCAGACGACGCCGGAAGAGGAAGCGCTGGTCGACGAACTGGGCGCGGTGCTGGACGACCTCCAGGCCACCTGGGGACGACTGCTGCAGGGCCAGTACCAGGACGCGCAGCTCGTGCTCTTCCGCGGCGCGACGCAGTCGGCGTGCGGCATGGGCCAGAGCGAGATGGGGCCGTTCTACTGTCCGGCTGACCAGAAGGTCTACCTCGACCTCGAGTTCTTCTCGCAACTCGAGCGCCGGTTCGGCGCGCCCGGCGACTTCGCCCAGCAGTACGTGATTGCGCACGAGATCGGCCACCACGTCCAGAACCTGCTCGGCATCGACCGGCAGGTGCGGGCCCTGCAGCAGCGCTCACCCGCGCAGAGCAACGAGTTGTCCGTGGCGATGGAACTGCAGGCAGACTGCTTCGCAGGTGTCTGGGGGCACTCGACCGCGCGGCGCAACATCATGGAACCAGGCGATGCCGAGGAGGGCCTGCGCGCGGCCGCGGCCATCGGCGACGACACGTTGCAGCGGGAGACCTCCGGCCGAGTGCGGCCGGAGAGCTTCACGCATGGGTCGGCCGCACAGCGCGTGCAGTGGCTCCGTCGCGGCCTCGAGACGGGCGACGTCAAGGCCTGTGACACGTTCTCGGCTGCTGGCAGTTGATCTGCATTCCCTGTTGCTGTCGGGCGCACCGGATGCGCGCCCGCGCATACGAAAGGAGTGCCTGACATGACCAACTTGCTCAGCCGCTGGCCGCGCCACGTCCTCGTGGCCTGCGCATCCGTGTTCGCTCTCACGGCAGCGGTGCCGGCGGCGGCGCCAGTCGACCGCTTCACGGCCACGGTGACCAACATGTCCAACGTCGGCCCGAGCGGCGTCATCGGCCAGCTGGACATCATCATCGAGCGCTATTCCACCGAGGACGAGCGGAACCGGTTCCTCGCCGTGCTGACCGAGCGTGGACCCGAGGGATTGCTCGAGGCGTTCCAGAAGGCGCCGAGCGTGGGACGCCTCTCCGCGCCGGGGTCGGTCGGCTACGCCATCCGCTTCGCCCACCAGTTCGAGGGCGAGGACGGCGGCCGCCGCATCGTGATCGCGACCGATCGCCTCATGTCGTTCCTCGAGGCCCGCAACCGCCCGCGCACGGTGGACTACCCGTTCACGGTGGTGGAACTGCGCATGGACGGCGATGGCAAGGGCGAGGGACGCGCCTCGTTCTACGCGAAGGTCGACGTGGACAAGCGCAACAACACGATCATCCTCGAGAACTTCGCGAGCCAGCCGATCGACCTGATGAACGTGCGGTCGACCGGCGGCGGCAAGGGGAGCAGGTAGACGGCCTTACGCGCGCTGGGGCACGGCCGCCCGCCGCGCCGTGGCCGGCGCCGCCGCGCGGAGCACCACGGCGCCCAGCAGCACGAGCGCGATCCAGAGCAGGTCGGCCAGCAGCAGGTGGAGCAGTTGCATCCACACCGGCGCGAGCAGGAGCACGTTCACGACGCCGGCGACGACCTGGACGACGGCGAGGGTGGTGACGGCCGCGGCGAGTCGCGACGCGCGGACGTCGGCGCCCACGCGGCCGAGCCACGGTGCTGCCGTCACGAGCGCGATGCTCGTGGCAATGGCCAGTGCCGGGTGCAGCAGGCGCAGTCGGATGAGCAGGTGCGACGTCGTGGACAGGTCGGCGGCCAGGGCCTCGCCCAGCGTCCGCGACGGGAACAGCGTGTCGCCGAGTGCGGCAACCGCGCCGCTCACGCTGACGAGGAGGACCGCCGCGAGGAGCGCCGCGGCGGCCGCGCTGCGGCCCGGCGCGCGCGAGGGTGCAATGGCCTCGCCGCCAGACACCCACCAGGCCGTGAGGGTGAGCCACCCGACGAGCACGAAGGTGTTCGCCAGGTGCACCGCCATGAACAGGGCCCGCGCCATGCTCGCGTTGTCGGCGACCAATTCGAAGAGCACCAGCCCGGCGCCAACAGCGGCCTCCGTGAGCATGAAGGCGAAACTCATCGTCGCGCCGAGGCGCGCCGGGTGACCGGCCGGGAAGGCCCGCCTGACCCACACGAGCAGCAGCACGACCGCCACGAGCGCGACGCCGCTCGTGATCCGATGCGAGTACTCGATGAGGGTCGCCATGCCGAAGCTGCGCGGGATGATGCGGCCGTCGCAGAGCGGCCAGTGCGCCCCGCAGCCGGCGCCCGAGCCGGTGGCCCTCACGTACGCGCCCCAGAGGATCACGGCGAGGTTGTAGGCGAGCACGAGCCAGGCGGTGCGGGCGAGGGTGAACACGGGATCGATCGTAGCAAGCGGGCGCGTGTAGTTGTCCGGGGCCGCGGCGGCGTCATACACTTCGGAGGCCCAACCCGGAAAGACACACGACGTCATGTCCGTTCGTGCAGTTGCCTGTGTGACCTGTCTCCTCGTGTTGGGCGCGGCAGGAGGGAAGAGCCATGCCGTTCCGGCGTCCGCCCCTGCCGACCTCGTACGTACCGCCCCGGACGCGGGCGATGCTAACGCTCGGGAAGCTCCCCGCTGGAGCGACCAGGCGCCTCGCCAGTCCGAGGGCGCCTCGCCTGCCGGCGCATCCGGCAGCCCGGCTCGCCCCTGGTGGGGCTGGCTCCTGCTGGGCCGCCTTCATCCGCTCGTCGTGCACTTCCCGATCGGCCTGCTGACGATCGCGGCCGTCATCGAGGGACTGCATCTCGCGCGGCGCCGGCCGGTGCCGTCCGAGGCGGGTACGTACTGTCTGGCGTTCGGAGTCGCGGGCGCCCTGATGTCGGCCGGCCTCGGCACGCTCAACGCCGGGCACCAGACGATCACGGGCGCCGCGGCCGTCACTCTCGAAAGGCATCAAACGATGGGCTGGATTGCAGTGATTGCGGCGGGCGCCGCGTTGGGGGCGGGGCACGTGGCGCGCCGGACCGGCAGGGTACGGACGCTGGTGGCCTACATGGCACTCGTGTTTGCGACGAGCGGGGTCGTCGGGGCGACGGGCCACCTCGGCGGCGAGCTCGTGTACGGGTCGGCATACCTGACCGAAGTGCTGCCCTGGAACCAGGCACCGCAAGCCACACGCGTCTCGGCGGCCGCCCCGGCACCGGCGCCGCTGGCCACGGCGCCGAGGCCCGGTGCGGCGCAACCTGCCGACAGCGTCGACTTCACGCGCGACGTGAAGCCCATCCTCGAGCAGACGTGCGTGGAATGCCACGGGCCGGAGAAGGTGAAGGCCCGGCTGCGCATGGACACGGTGGCCGCCTTGCAGAAGGGCGGCAAGAACGGCCCGCTGCTGAAGCCGGGCGACCCCGAGAACAGCCTGATCATGCGCCGCGTGCTCGGCCTCGACGGTGAGGATCAGATGCCGCTCGACAAGGATCCGCTGACCGAGGCGCAGATCGACACGCTGCGTCGCTGGATCGCCGCCGGCGCGCCGTACGAGACGAAGGAGCAAGGAGTAGGGACGAAGGAGTAAGGAGTAAGGAGTAAGGAGTAAGGAAGGAAGAAGGCCTAGCGGCGTTCGAAGGTGATCGCGAGGTCCGGCGCGGCATCCGGGAGCGGGATGTTCTCGGGGTGCCGCGTGTCGGGCTCGAGCTGATATGTCGCGATCTCGACCGCCCGGTTGAGGTCGATGACGCGGGCAAGGACCTTCTGCTGCACGCGCACTCCGATGCGCGCGTCCGGGCGGGTGTTGCGGACGTAGAACACCGACCGTGCCACGCCGCTCCACTGCTGGATCCACGCCGCGTTCCACACGCCACGCAACGACACCATCGCGCTGTCCGGCTCGCCGATCTCGAGATCGCGCACGAGCTGTCGCATCGTCGCCACGGCCGGGGTCTCGCGCGACCAGGTGCGATCGGCCTGCACGTAGGGGAACGCCGGGCGCGTCGGCACGACGAGGAACAGGTAGCCGGCACCGGTGGCCGTGCGATTCGCGTAACAGAATCGTTTCGTGTCGAAGCACTCGTCGGGCGGGTCGTCCTGCGGCAGGCAGTGCACCGGCCACAGCCCTTCGAAGAGCAGCACCTTCTCGCAGTCCGGCGTGGCGGTGGGTACCACCGCGGGCTCGCGGTGCGACACACGCTCGGCAAAGACCTCCGGCCGTGGGTCGTCCCACATCGGGTGCGCCGTCCAGAGCCACCGGCCGAGCGTCGTCGGCTGCAGGTGCGCTTCCGCGCGCGAGGGTGGGAACGCCACGAGCGTCCATGCCGCCGAGAGGGCGGCGAGCGCCAGTCCGGCGCGGGCCATCGCCCGGCTCGGGCTCGTCGCCGCCTGCTGCAGGAGCGGCAGGGCGAAGGGCATCAGCCACAGGGCGTAGCGGCTCAGGTCGGGGCTGCCCCCGTGATTCTGGCTCGCGGGTTGCCCGGCGGCCCACAACAACCCGAGGGCCGCGAGGCCGCTCGTCGCGACCAACGGATCGCGCAGGCGCACGAGTTCGCGACGGGCCAGCCAGGCCGCCGCGACGACCACGGCCAGGACGTAGGGCGGGTAGCGCACGACGAGTCCCATGCTCACGTCGGTGAGCGGGAAGAGCGCGTCGAACAGGCCAGGCCATCGCGCGGCGGTGGATGCGGTGAGCGGCGAGGGGATGCCGATGCGCCACAGGTAGTACGCGGGCGACACCACGATGAGCAGGGCGGCCACGAGCATGCCTGCGCGCCATCGGGGACACATCAGCCGGGCAGGGCGCTCGATCGATCCCCATGCGGCAAACAGCGCAGCGACCAGCACGAAGCCGGGGTTCTGGCTCGCGGCCACGCCAAGCAGCACGAGCGCCACGGCGGGCCGCGTCGTCCACAGCAGCATCGCGCCGCCGCCGCACGTCACGAGCAGGACGTCGGCCGACGGCTTGTCGATCCACCACACGAGCGGGCTGATCACGAGCAGCGAGGTCCAGACGGGCCCGGGCCGGCGGAGGATCAAGGCCACGAGCGCGGCCAGGAGCGTCCCGTTGAGGGCCACGAATCCCCACAGCGGCGAGACGTCGAGCACCAGCGCGCCCTTCACGAACGGCGTGGCCAGCAGCGGGTAGAGCCAGAAATGAGGGACGTCCTGACGCCCGTCGCGACCGACGAGGTCGGGATGGCTCAGCGACGCAGTGGAGAAGGTGGGACCCAGCGCCCGGAGTTCGGCTTCGCGGGCAGGGATCTGGTCAGGCGCGAACGAGGGCGCGTGCCCTTGCGCCAGGTTGAGCGCCACGGCCACGTGCTCGTGCCCATCGCCCACGCGGACCGGATCGGACTGCCAGAGTGCCACTCCGAGCCAGGCCACGAGGCAGAGCGCCCAGACGTGCCGGCTCACGTCCGCCATGATACTCGGCTGTGAGTCGGGCACCCGGCTCGGGTTCGGCGAGTTCGTCCGTAGACGCCGGCCCCGCGCGGCGGGCGCGGTCACGCGGCGGGCGAGGCCCGACGCCTACGTACTGCTGCTCCCATCACGACCCCAGAATCCGATCCGGCCTTCCTCTCCAACGTCGCCTCAGCCCCGAACCCGAGTCCCCAAGCCCCAATCCCGACTCCCGAACTCCACTCCCGAATCCCCAATGCCGAATCCCCAATCCCGATTCCCGATCGCGAGTCCCAAGCC
>JAEYZV010000586.1 GCA_023427865.1 Acidobacteriota bacterium | reverse complement strand
AGGCAGTGCGTGCCCGTGGCGGCCGCGCCGTGGTCGTCGGCGGCTACGTGCGCGACGTGCTGCTCGGCCATCCGTCCAAGGACGTCGACCTCGAGGTGTTCGGCGTGCCGGCTGAGGACTTGAAGGCGCTGCTCGCGACGTGGGGCGCCGTGAACACGGTGGGCGAGTGTTTCACGGTGTTCAAGGTTCATGGCATCGACGTGTCGCTGCCGCGGCGCGAGTCGAAGGTCGGTCGCGGGCACAAGGGGTTCGAGGTACACGGCGATCCGTCCCTGCCCTTCGACGAAGCGGCACGCCGCCGGGACTTCACGATCAACGCCATCGGTTGGGACCCGCTGACCGGCGAGTACCTCGATCCCCACGGTGGGCGCGCGGACCTGGAGCGCAGGGTGCTGCGCATGGTGGAGGCCCGCACGTTTGCCGACGACAGCCTGCGCGTCCTCAGGGCCGTGCAGTTCGCCGCACGGTTCGGCTGCACCGTCGACGACGCGACGGCGCGGGTATGTCGTGCGACCCCGCTCGACGACCTGCCGGCGGAACGGATCTGGGGCGAGGGGGAGAAGCTGCTACTGCGCGCGTCGCGGCCGTCGATCGGTCTGCACCTCGCACGCGAACTCGACGTGGTGGAGCGGCTGTGGCCAACGCTCGAGGCGCTCGCCGCGTGCCCGCAGGATCCGGAGTGGCATCCGGAAGGGGATGTGTGGACCCACACGGCCATGGTCGTCGACCAGGCCGCAGCGCGAAAGGAACCGTTCACATATCCGGAACAGGTGGCGCTCATGCTCGGCGCCCTCCTGCACGACATCGGCAAGCCGCTGGTGACCGCGGAGATCGACGGGCGCATCAAGTCGCCCGGGCACGAGGCGGAGGGCGTGCCACTGGCAGCGGCGATCCTCGATGCGCTGCAGGTGCATTCCTTGGGCGGCTACCCGGTACGCCAGCAGGTACTCGGTCTCGTGGCCTGGCACATGCTGCCTGGCGCGTGGTGGAAGGCGCCCGAACCCGTGTCGGACGGCGCATTCCGTCGCCTGGCGCGCAAGGTCGACATGGTGCTGCTTGCGCGCTTGTCCGAGGCCGACTGCAACGGCCGCAGCGGGGAATTCGACTGTTCGTTCGGGCAGTGGTTCCTCGACCGCGTCGAGGCGCTCGGCGTCGAGCACGCACCCCCAGCGCCGCTATTGCTCGGACGGCATTTGATAGCGCTCGGCGTCCCTCCCGGGCCCCGCATGGGCGAGATCCTACGAGCCGTGTACGAGCAGCAGCTCGATGGCAAGGTCACCACGCTGGAAGAGGCGCAGGATGCGGCACACCCCCTGCTCTGATCCATGCAGGCGGTCCCCGGCGCCCCCGTGCGACGAGGGCGCAGGCTAGGGCGCGTTCGCCGAGCGCGCCGAGGAACGCTGCAATTCCTGCGATCTGCGTTGGACTCGGACTGTTGGGTTTCTGCCATGCATATCCGCGCGCGGCCTGCCGTTCGTGCGTGACGGCGTTGGCACGACGCCTGCGAGGGGTGCGCGCATGCATCGCGCATGGATCCGTGGCGTCGATCCAGAGAGGCGTGCGCTGCCGCACGAACATCCGCCCTGGGTCGACTTCGACGCGTTCTATCTGATCACCGCCTGCACACGCCCGCGTCATCGAAACCAGCTGTGTACGGAACCCGTGGCACGCGATCTGCGCCGATGCCTGCAACTGCACGACGAGCGCGGCGAGTGGCAGTTGGCAGCATGCGTGCTGATGCCGGACCACCTGCACGTCCTTGCCATGATCCCACCGTGCACCGACATCGTCCGCATGGTTGGCCGCTGGAAGCGCTTCACCGCACGGGCGCACGGCGTCGAGTGGCAGAGGGACTTCTTCGAGCGTCGGTTGCGAAGCACCGAGCACGTCGACGCCAAGCGGGAGTACCTGAGGCAGAACCCGGTGCGCGCCGGACTGGTCGAACGCGCGGAGGAGTGGCCGTTCTTCTGGGCGGCCTGGTGATAGGGCGCGTTCGGGGAACGCGCCCTACCCACCAGACGCACGGGGCGTTCGGGAACGCGCGCTACCCACCAGACGCACGGGGCGTTCGGGAACGCGCCCTACCCACCAGACGCACGGGGCGTTCGGGGAACGCGCCCTACCCACCAGACGTGCGCGGCGTTCGGGGAACGCGCCCTGCCGACCAGCCGCGCGCAGTGTCGTCGGGGAACGCGCCCTACCGAGGCTTCCGGCTGAAGCGTGCCGAGACGCGATCGGCGAGGCCCGGCACCAGCGCCGACGCGACGGCAACCAGGCGCGATCCGGTGAACGGATACACGTCGGCCCGCGGGCGGCGCAGCGCTTTCATCATCGCGTCGGCGACGCGCTCGGGGCTCTGCCGCGGGCCGGCGCCGGCGACCTCCTGCCCCCACTCGCGCGCCATCGCGCGGCGGAACTCCGTCTCCGTGCTGATCGGGTAGACCATCGTGACGTGGATGCCCGTGCCGGCCAGTTCGGCACGCACCGACTCGCCCAATCCGACCTGCGCGAACTTCGTCGCCGCGTAAGCGCCCATGCGCGGCACGCCCTTGCGGCCGACGATCGACGACACGATGAACAGGTGCCCGCGCCCGACGCTGCGGAAGTGCGAGACGGCGGCGCGCGCCGCGTGGAACGTGCCGAAGTAGTTCACCGCCATCAGCCGCTGCATGGTCTCGGTACTCGTCTCGTCGAGTCGGCCGTTGTAGCCGAGGCCGGCGTTGCACACCATCACGTCGAGACGCCCGGTTGCGGCGATCGCCCCGGCCACGAGCGACTCGACCTGCGCGGCATCGGTCACGTCGCACGTGATGGCCGTGGCCCGACCGCCGCCGGCGGCGATCGCCCCGGCCACTGCGTCGAGCCGCTCTGCACGCCGGGCCGCGAGCACGACGTGGAGTCCTTCGCGGGCGAACGCGTGCGCGCAGGCCTCCCCGATGCCCGACGATGCGCCGGTGATCACTGCGGTTCGCGTGCCGGTCATCGGGCGATCGTAGCAGCCGCTGATGCTATCCTCGCCGCTGATGAACGCTCGACTGCTCACCGCAGCCATGGCCGTCGCGATCGCGGCGGGCCTGTTGCGCACCGACACCCTCCTGACGGCGCAGGCCCCGCTGGGCACGCAGGCCGCGATGCCGTCGCCCGCGGAGCTTGCCCGGCTCGAGACGCACCTGGCCGACGTCCGCATGCTGACCGTCGAGGGCGAGAACGCCGAGGCGTACTTCTCGCCCGACGGCACGCGGCTGATCTTCCAGTCCTCGCCGGACCCGCAGGCGTGCGACCAGATGTACGTGATGAAGGTGGATGGCACAGGCGTGACGCGCGTCAGCAACGGGCAGGGACGCACCACGTGCGGCTTCTTCACGCCCGACGGGAAACAGATCGTCTACGCGTCCACGCACGGAAAGTCGCAGGCGTGCCCGCCCCGCCCGTCGATGGCCCGTGGCTACGTGTGGCCGATCTACGACGGCTACGACATCTACAGGGCGAATGCCGACGGCAGCGATGCCGTGGCGATCACGACGACGCCGGGGTACGACGCCGAAGCCACCATCGGCCCGCACGGCCGCGTCGTCTTCACGAGCGTGCGCGACGGCGACATGGAGATCTACTCGATGGCGCTCGACGGATCGGACGTCAGGCGGCTGACGAACCTGCCGGGGCCCGACGGCGGCGCGTTCTACTCACCGGACGGGACGCAGATCGTCTTCCGCGGCCGTCATCCCGGCGCGGGCACGCCCGAGCTGAACGACTACTTCGCCCTGCTGAAGGAAGGGCTGTGGCGCCCGACCTCCACCGAGTTGTACGTGATGAACGCCGACGGGTCCCACCTGCGGCAGGTCACCGACAACGGCGCCGCGAACTTCGCGCCGTACTGGACGCCGGACGGCAAGCGGCTGATCTTCTCCTCGAACCTGCACAACGTGAAGGGGCGCGACTTCGACCTGTTCCTCGTCGACGCCGACGGACGCAACATCGAGCGCGTCACCCACCACCCGGACTTCGACGGCTTCCCGATGTTCTCGCCCGACGGCACGCACCTGGTGTTCGCGTCGAATCGGCAGCAGCGGACGCGCGGCGACACGAACGTCTTCATCGCGCGCTGGAAGTCGTAGACGTGGAGCGCACGCGACAACTGCTGCGCGACCTGGTCGCCATCGACTCGGTCAACCCGTCGCTCGTACCGGGCGCGCCGGGTGAGGGCCAGGCTGCCGAATGCCTCGCGGCGGCGCTGCGCGAATCGGGCCTGGACGTCACCCTCACCGAGGTCGCACCGGGCCGCCCGAACGTCGTCGGCGTGCTCGACGGCGCGCAGCCGGGGCGCACCCTGATGCTTTGCGGCCACCTCGACACGGTCGGTGTGGACGGGATGGAGGATCCGTTCACGCCGGTCGAGAGGGACGGGCGTCTCTACGGGCGGGGCACACAGGACATGAAGTCCGGCGTGGCGGCGTGCCTGGGCGCGGCGCGGCTGCTCGCCGCCGAAGGGCTGCCGCGCGGTCGGCTGATCGTCGCCGGCGTCGTCGACGAGGAGTACGCGAGCCTTGGCGCCGAGGCGCTCGTGCGCGACTGGCGGGCCGACGCTGCCGTGATCACCGAGCCCACGGACCTGAGCGTCGCGGTGGCGCACAAGGGCTTTGCCTGGCTGGAACTGCAGTCGCACGGCAAGGCCGCGCACGGCAGCCGGCCGGACGAAGGGCGTGACGCGATCCTGGCGATGGGACGCGTGCTCGGCGTGCTCGAGCGGTTCGACCAGGAACTGCGCGCCCGGCCCACGCACCCGCTGCTCGGGAGCGGATCGCTGCACGCGTCGACGATCAGCGGGGGCACCGCCGCCAGCGTCTATCCGGCGCAGTGCCAGCTGCTCGTCGAGCGTCGCACGCTGCCCGGCGAGGACGGCGCGCGCGCGCTGCGGGAGATCGAGCAGATGCTCGCCGTGCTGCGCAAGAACGATCCCGAGTTCCGGGCCGACGTGCAGCTCGTCGTCGAGCGCGCCGGGTACGAGCTCGATGAGCGCGCCGAACTGCCGCAGCAACTCGTGGTCGCCGGCCGCGCGCGCGGACTCGAGGCGCGGATCAGCGGCATGTCCTACTGGACCGACGCAGCGATTCTCGGCGCTGCGGGCATCCCGACGGTGATCTTCGGACCGCGGGGCGCCGGATTGCACGGCCTCGTGGAGTACGTGGAGCTCGCCAGCGTCGACGAGTGCGCGTACACGCTCGCCGCGCTCGCGCGGCAGTACCTGTAACCGGACGCCTACTTGATGCGGTGACGACTCGGATCGCCTGCGTACGTCAACTGGTAGGCGCGGCCGCCCGTCTCCCAGCCCGGCGACTCGTGAAGGCAGCTCACGCAGCGCAGCGTGACGCGCGATCCGTCGACGTGCAGGTACTTGTCGTGTCCGTTCAACCCGCAGAGTGACTGGCGAACCCATACGCCGACGTGAGCCGCGCGCTCGGACAGGCGCGCGGAGCGCACCGCCGGGAACGTCGTTTCCAACTGCGTGGCCTGGGCCTGGCTGGCCATGGTGCTTTCCCCTCTCTTGCCTCGGCGCTCACCGGCGCTGGGGTGCCGACGCGAGTGCCCTCGTTCGTGATGAACGCTGTGAGCGGCAAGCAGCGAACGCCAGGGCAGGCTGCGAGGAGCGTGCCAGCGGGGCAGCGGCAGCGTGATCGCGCGCTCCGACAGCCGGGACGGACGTCAGGATGAGGCTCAGCGCTCGCGCAGCAGACTCTTCAGTACGAAAAGCACGTTCGCCGGCCGCTCACCGAGTCGGCGCATGAAGTATGGGAACCATTCGCGGCTGTACGGAATGTAGACACGCACCCCGTAGCCATCCGCGCGCAGGGCAGCCTGCAGGTCGCGCCGCACACCGAAAAGCATCTGGAATTCGTAGCGATCCGGCGTCATCGCCGCGTCGGCGGCGATGCGGCGCGTGGCCGCAATCATGTCTGGATCGTGGGTGGCGATGGCCGGGAACGTCCCTGCGTGCAACAGCCGTTCGAGGAGCCGCACATAGGCGGCGTCGACCTCCGCCTTCGACTGCCAGGCGAGCGACGCCGGTTCCTTGTACGCCCCCTTCACGAGGCGCACGCGGGCGCCGAGCGCCAGCACCCGCTCGAGGTCGGCCTCGCTCCGTTTCAGCGCGGATTGCAGCACGACGCCGACATTGTTCAACCCCGAGCGCCACACGCGCTCGAAGATCGCCAAGGTAGTCTCCACGTAGGGAGAATTCTCCATGTCGATGCGCACGAAGAAATCGTCCCGCGCGCCCCGCGCCAGGATGGCCCGCAAGTTCGACTCGGCCAGCGGCTCCGACAGGTCGAGCCCGAGTTGCGTGAGCTTGATCGAGATGTTGCGCCCGATCCCGGCCGCCGTAATGCGCGGAATCATCGCCAGGTAGGCGTCGGTGGCCGCCTGCGCCTCGCGCTCGCTCGCGACGCTCTCGCCGAGCAGGTCGAGCGTCTGGCAGAGCCCCTGTGCTTCGAGCGTCCTGGCGGCGTCGATCGCTTCCTCGATCGTCTCGCCCGCCACGAACCGCCGCGCGAAGCTGCGTGGCGACCGCATGCCATAGCGGGAAGCGAGGCGTTTGAGACCCGCGCTCCCGGCGAGCGCCCCGAAGGCCGCTTTCGAGAGCGCGTCGATCATGCCCGTGCGGCAGGACGCCGCGGCTCGAGCAGGTGCGTCAGCTGTCTCGCGTAGTACCGCAGCACGAAGCGGTCGCGCACACGGACGCGGTCGCCCTCGATGGCCACGACCCCCCGTTCGTCGAGCATGGGCAGGCCCTGATTGACGGCCGTGCGCGCGCTCGTCGTATCGAGGTTGGCGCCGAGCGCCGCGAGCCGGTCGATGAGCCGCCCGACTTCGGCGACCAGTTCGGCGCGCGGTATCGACGGACGCATCGCCCGCGCGACGAGGGCGGTCGGCAGCACCTTGTGCAGTCGTCCGATCTCGGCGTGCAGCTGGTGCGCGAGGCCCATGACGTCACGACGCGATCGTGCCTCGCCGCGGGCAAGCGTCACCGGCGGGCCGAACGTGACGAACGCACGCGACTGGTAGCCGACGGCGGTGCCGACCATCTCGGCGAGTTCGCGCGTGAAGGGCCGTTGTCGGCTCTTGGTGACCTGCGGCGCCAGGATGCGGTCCTCGAGCACCAGGTCGTACGCGATGGCCACGGGGACGATGTGCAGCGTCGGCACCTCGGCGAGCACGACGGCATTGAACAGGCCCGTCTTTGCCGGCTTCAACTCGCCGCTGTAGCTGCGCCCGCCTTCCGGGTAGAAGAACAGGTCGTGGGTCTCGAGCAGTTCGGCGACGAACGCCTTGAGCGTGACCAGGTATGCCGCGTCGCGTGCGCCGCGTCGGATCGGGATCGCGCCGGTGACGTGCTTGTGCAGCAACCCGAGCGCGCCGCCGAACAGGTTGATGCCCGCGGCGATGATCGGCGGCCGCAGGTCGTGATCCTCGAGGATCAGCAGCTCGATCAGGTAGTCGAGGTGGCTCTTGTGGTTCGAGACGTAGACGACGCGACCGGTGTCGAGGGCGTGCCGGACGTGGTCGAGGCCTTCCGGGATGCGTTCGACCTTCCGCAGGATCGGGTAGAGCGGGTGCTTGAGCGCGCGGTAGATCGATCGACGCTGCGTCGCCCGCAACTCCTCTAGGTAGCCCTCGATGCGCTGCAGGGCAGCGGCTTCGCCATCGGGCGGCTCGTAGAGGCGGCGCACATCCTCGCGCGCCAGCACCACCTGCCGCAGGTCCTCGCCAATCACGGCTGTCGAGTGTAGCGCACGGGGAACCGGGAATGCCGAACGGGAAGGGATCGGGTGCCCGGCGACACAGGGGACCGCCGTGCGCCCTGAGCCGTGATCTCCTACCGGTGCGCGTCGATCTCGCGTAGCACCGCGTCGGTGAACTCGGGCGGCGACGCCGTGCCCCCGAGATCGCGCGTGAGCGTCGTACCGCCGGCCAGCACGCGACTCAGCGCGCCGAAGATCACGTCGGCTGCCGCGCGCTCGCCGACGTGCCGCAGCAGCATGAGGCCCGAGAGCAGCAGCGCTGTGGGGTTGGCGACGTTCTGTCCCGCGATGTCGGGCGCGCTGCCGTGGACCGCCTCGAAGACGGCCGCCTGCTCGCCGATGTTCGCTCCGGGCACCACGCCAAGCCCCCCGACCAGCCCGGCGCCCACGTCCGAGACGATGTCGCCGTACAGGTTCGGCAGCAGCAGCACGTCGAACTGCTCGGGCCGCATCACCAGCTGCATGCACGCGTTGTCGACGATCTTCTCGTCGTACTGCAGGTCGGGGAACTCCCTGGCCACCGCACGCGCACACCGCAGGAACAGGCCGTCGGCCTGCTTCATGATGTTGGCCTTGTGGATGGCCGTGACCTTGCGCCGGCCGTTCTCGGCAGCGTGCCGGAAGGCGAAGCGTGCGATGCGCTCGCTGGCCGTCGCGGTGATGATCTTCAGCCCGGCCACCACGCCCGCGACGATCTCGTTCTCCATGCCCGAGTAGAGATCCTCGGTGTTCTCGCGGACGATCACCAGGTCCACGCCCTGGAACCGCGATGCCACGCCAGGAAGGTTCGTCACCGGCCTGAGGTTGGCGTAGAGGTCCAGCTTCTTGCGTAAGCCGACGTTGACGCTCGTGAACCCCTCGCCGACCGGTGTGGTCACCGGACCCTTGAGTGCCACGCGGTTGGCGACGATCGAGTCGAGCAGCGGCTGCGGGAGCGTGCTGCCCGACTGCTGCACGGCCGTCACGCCCGCCTGGTGCTCGTCCCACTCGACGGCCACGCCCGCGGCCTCGATGATGCGCACGACAGCGGCGCTGACCTCCGGCCCGATGCCATCCCCTGGAATGAGCGTGACGCGGTGAGCCATGTGCACGCCATTATAGGACCGTGCCCTCCGTCGCCTGGCAGCCGTGGCACACCACCGCGTTCCTCGACGCGCAGCGTCGTCGCCGCCCCATCCTCCTGCTGCTGGAAACGGCGTGGGCGCCGGCGTGCGCCGACGCGCATGCGGCCGTGTTCTCCCGCGCCGACGTGCAGCAGGCCATCGACGAGGCGGTGGTGCCCGTGCGCGTGGATGCCGATCGCCGTCCGGACATCGGCGATCGGTACGGCCTGGGCCACTGGCCATCTGTGCTGTTCCTCACGCCCGAGGGGCACGTCCTCACTGGCGGTACGCGACTCGACGACGCGTTTGCCGGCCGCATCCGACGGGTTGCTGCCGTGTTCGCCGCGCGTGACGGCGCATGGGGCGCCGCGACCGCGCCCACGCCGGTCGCGCTGGCCGACGAGGTGTACGACGACCAACGTGCCCTCGCCCTCCTTGCCTCGAGCGTGTGGCAGGCGCGCGACCCGCGCAGCGGCGCCCTCGTGCACGAGGGCGTGCCGTCGGCACGTGCCGTGTCGTTCGCGCTCGCACACGGCCTCGCCACCGGAGATGCGACCTGGCTCCAGGTCGCGCAGGACACCATCGGCGCGTTGCCGGCCCTCGTGCCGGACCTCGACACGACGGGCCTCGTCGCCGGCGCTGCGCCCCCGCGTGGGGCGTCCCCGCCTGCGCGGCTCGAGGACCAGGCCGACTGGATCCGCGTGCTCGCTCGAGCGC
>JAEYZV010000462.1 GCA_023427865.1 Acidobacteriota bacterium | reverse complement strand
GGCAGCACAGGGAGGGTATCGGGCGTCTGGAGCACGCCGCGGCAGATGGGCGGCACACGCCGCACCATCGTCGAGGGCTGGACCGCCGTGGCGCTGGCCCTCTCGGCTGCCGCGCTGTCGGTCCTTGGCTACGAGCTGCAGTTGCACCCCGGTGTCGCTCGCGCGATCTTCTGGGTCTCGCTGGGTCTACTGCTTTACGTCTTCCTGGGCTACCCGTTGCTGCTGTGGATGGTGCGGCTCGTCCATCGCCGCGCCGTCCTGTGCGACGAGGTCGCCTTGCCACGAGTCTGCGTGCTCGTGGCCGCGAACGACGAAGCCGAAGTGATCGGCGCCAAGGTGCGGAACACCCTGGACGTCGACTACCCGCACGACCGTCTGCGCCTGGTCATCGCCTCCGACGGTTCGGTCGACGATACCAACACGATCGTCGCCGCCTGCACCGATCCGCGCGTGACGCTGCGCGCCTACCCTCGACGGCGCGGCAAGGTCGCGGCCCTGACCGAGGCGATCGCCGACGTCCAGGAAGAGATCGTGCTGCTCTCCGACGCCAACGCCTTCCTGCATGCCGATGCCGTGCGGGCGCTCGTCCGCAACTTCGCCGATCCCCAGGTCGGCGCCGTGAGCGGAGACGTCGTGCTGACCGGCGAGCGCGCGGCATTGGCTGCGGCCGAAGACCTGTATTACCGCTACGAACGCTGGCTGCAGCATGCCGAGTCGGAGCTCGGGTCGATGGTCGGCGTCGACGGCGCCCTGTATGCGGTGCGTCGGTCGCTGTTCGTCGCACCACCGGCAGATACCGTGCTCGACGACATGGCCGTACCGTTTGCCGTCGTGCGGCAGGGCCGGCGCGTGGTGTTCGAGCCCCGCGCGCTCGCGCATGAGGTCGGTTCTCGCAGTGCCTGGGAGGAGTTCGCGCGCAAGAGCCGCATCGTCGCTGGCGCGGTGCAACTGCTGCGGCGCGGCCGCCGCCAGATCCCCTGGCGACGGCCGCAGGTGGTCTTCTCGCTGCTCTCGCACAAGGTGCTCCGCTGGGGGTCGCCGGTGCTGTTGGCAGTGTTCCTGACCTCCGCCTTCGCGCTGCGCGCGACCGCACTGGAGTTCACGTTGCTCTGGTATGCGACCGTCCTGACGTTGTCGGTCGGCCTCCTCGGCTGCGTGCCGGCGTGGCGGCGGTTCACGCCGATAGCGGTCTGCTACTACTTCTGCATGGTGCACCTCGCGGCCGCCGTTGGACTGCTGCGCGGGTTGCTCGGACGACAGCACGTGGCGTGGCAGCGCTTCGGGCGTGCTCCCCACCCCTCGTCGGACCCACAGGGCCGGAGACAGTTGGACACGGCGTCGCGGAGCGGCTGGTCGTGAGTGTCGTCATCAGCGAACTCCGGCTGCCGGCCGACCTCGATCGCATCCGCACGCTGCACAACGCCAACAGACCTGCGCCGGCGCCGCGGCGACGCTTCGAATGGGCCTACCTCGAGAACCCCGATGGCATCGCGCGTGCCTGGGGCGCCGAGGAGGACGGCACACTCGTCGGCGTGGCCGTGGTCTTCCCGCGTCGCGTGAGGCTGCCCGATGGCACCCGCGTGCGCGCCTGGACGACCGGCGACCTCTCGGTGTCGTCCTCCCATCGCCGCCAGGGCATCGCGTCGCGCCTGCGGGGTGCGACCCGCGCGGCGGTGGACGCGGGCGACTGCGCCCTGCTGTTCGCCATTCCCAACCCGCAGGCAGCCGGCGTTCACGAGAAGGCGGGCTACTGGCAGCTCGGGCGTCTCGAACGCTTCGTGCGGCTGCTGTCGTTGCCTGGACCGCCTCTCGTACGCCGCGCGATGCGCCGCGTGGTCCAGTGGTGGCTGCCGGGATGCGCGGCAGCGCCCGTCGACGCCTCCTGGATCGAGAGGGGCGACGACCCGCGGCTGGCATCGCTCGGGGCCCTCTACGAATCGGTATCGGGAGGACTTCGCGCGTCCGTCGTGCGCTCGGAAGCGTACCTTCGCTGGCGCTTCCTCGAGAACCCGCGCACGCCGGCCCGACTGCTCGTGACGACGAGGGGTGGATCCACGCACGCGTGGGGCGCTGTCGTCGATCGCGGTGATTCCCTGTATCTTCGTGATTGGCTCGCGCGCGATGACGAAGCGATGCGGAGCCTGCTCACGTGCCTGGCAGGTGCGGCCGATGCCGAAGGTAAGGCGTGGATCTCGGCGGCGGTGCTCGAGGGTCACCCACACACCGCCGTGCTTTCCGGGTGCGGCTACCGGCGGCGGCCCGAGGCCACCGACGTGAAACTCTATGTCCCTGCGTCGACAGACTGGCGCGCAGGCGTGACGCACCCGCAGCAGTGGTGGCTCACGGCCGGCGATCCGGACGTCTGAACTGCCCCAGGGACGGCACTTACATGCTGCAACCGTTCGTCAAGCACGTCACGTATCCGATCTGGGAGCGCCTCAACGGCAGTCACGACCTGCGCACGTTGCACCGACTGCGCGAGTGGGAGCGACTGCCGCGCGCTGCGCTCCTCGAACTCCAGCGCCGCCGACTGCGCACGATGCTGGAACATGCCGAGCGCACGATCCCGTTCTACAGGGAATGGTTCGACGCGCACGGGCTGCGGACGCGCGACTTCGACGAGCCGGAGGCACTGCGACGCCTGCCGCTGCTCGACAAGGCGACGATCAACGCCGCCGGCGAGCGCATGATTTCCACAGCCGTCGACCGGCGCACCGTTCGACGTGACTCCACCGGCGGTTCGACGGGCCAGCCGCTGTACTTCTACCTGGACGAAGCACGCAAGTCGTACGTGCGCGCCCTCACGATGCGCGAGAACCTCTGGCTCGGGTGCCGGCCCGGAGACCGCATCGCGCGGTTCTGGGGGTCGGGTCGGGATGAACGCGAGCCCCAGACGTTGCGGGCTCACATCACCGCCGCGCTCGTCCGTCGCCACCGGGTGTTTGACGCGTATCAGCTCGCCAGCGACAAGCTCGACATTTTCCTCGATGGATTGGCAGACTACCGTCCGGTGATCGTCATTGCCTACGCGCGCGCGATGCTGCAGGCCGCCCATCGAGCCGAGCAACGCGGCATGACGCCATTTCGTCCGCGCGCCATCGTCATCACCTCGGAGACGGTGTCGGCCGAGGAGCGGGATACGATTGCCCGCGCGTTTGGCGCGGTCGTGGTGAACCGCTACGCCTCTCGTGAGTGCGGTCAGGTGGCGTCCGGATGCGGTGCGTCGTCCCTGTTGCACGTCAACGATGACAGCTCGATCGTGCAATTGGAGACCATTGCGGGAGCCGCTCCGGGATTCGGGCGACTGGTCGTGACCGACCTCACG
>JAEYZV010000453.1 GCA_023427865.1 Acidobacteriota bacterium | reverse complement strand
CATCACTGACCGTCGGACAAGTCCGACGGCTACGAATCAGAACATTCGGATGGTCGAAAGAACGGCCCGACCGTGCACCGAAGACGGTGGCGGACGCCCCTCTCCCGGTTCCGGGTTCCCGGTTCCCGCGCTGAATCTACGTCCTGTACTCGGCGTTGATCTGGACGTACTCCTTGCTCAGGTCGCACGTCCACATCGTGGCTTCGTCGCTGCCGCCGGTTCCGAGGTCGACGGCCACGGCGATGTCCTTCCCCTGCAGGTAATCGGCGGCCAGCGGTGCCCGCTCGTCATACGGGCGCCCCGCCTCGAACAGCACCACGTCGCCGATGCGGACGGCGGCGCTCGACAACTGGAACGCGACACCCGCGCGCCCGGCCACCGCGACCAGGCGACCCCAGTTCGGGTCGCCGCCATGGATGGCGGTCTTCACCAGCAGCGAGTTGGCGATGGCGCGTGCCGCCTGCTTGGCGTCCTCGTACGAGCGCGCGCCCGTGACATGCACCGTCACGAGTTTGGTGGCACCCTCGCCACCCCGCACGATCTCGGTTGCGAGGAACCGGCACACCTCGTAGAGCGCGTCCTCGAGCAGCGGAAGGTCGGCCTGGCCGAGCGACACGCCGCTGGCGCCATTGGCGAGCAGGGCCACGCAGTCGTTCGTCGAGCACTCGCCGTCGACGGTGATGGCGTTGAAGGTGTGCTCGGTGACTTCCGACAGCGCGCGCTGCAGCAGCGGCGCCGGCACCGCCGCGTCACACGTGAGCACACCGAGCATCGTCGCCATGCGCGGTTCGATCATCCCCGAGCCCTTGCAGATGCCGCCGACGCGGAACGTGCCTCGCGGCGACGCCACTTCCACGGCGCGCTCCTTCGGGAACGGATCGGTGGTCATGATGGCCAGCGCGGCGCGCATGTGCCCGTCCGCGGCCAGGGTGTCGGCGGCGTCGATCACGCCCTGCGTCACGGTGCGTGGATCGAGTTGCACGCCGATCACGCCGGTCGACATCACGAGCACTTCCTCGAGATCGCAGTCGACGGCGCGCGCCGTTTCGGCGGCCATCAGGTGCGCCACCTGGCGTCCCTGGTCGCCGGTGCACGCGTTGGCGCAGCCGGAGTTGATCACCACCGCCCGTGCCTGTCCGCGCGAGGCCTGCAGGTGCTCGCGCGAGACGACGATCGGCGGCGCGACCGCGAGGTTCGTGGTGAACACGGCGGCGGCCGTCGCGGGCGTGTCCGAGACGACGAGGGCGAGATCGAGCTTCTCGGGATTGGCCTTGATGCCGCAGTGGACGCCGGCGGCCCGAAAGCCGGCCGGCGCTGTGATGCCACCTTCGATGGTCGTGATCATCGATGCAGGACGAGGACGGAGGACTCCGCCGAGCGTGGTTGCCCGGCGCGTCGGCTGGTGCGGACGGCGGCCATGCTGCCGATCTGCGTGCCGCGCAGCGGCAGCGCCACGGCGAACTGGCCGCAGGTGCGGAACTTCGGACAGCCCACGCAGTCGGTCGCGATCTTCTCGGGCAGCCAGGTGTGCGGGACGATGGTGAAGCCGAGCCGGACGAAGTGCGTCGGCTCGTGCGTGAAGGCGCAGAGCGTGCCGAACTGCTCACGCCGCGCCGTCGCGCCGAGCGACTCGATGAGCGCCGGCCCCAGGCGCTTGCCTCGATGCAACGCGTCGATGACCAGCGAGCGCACCTCGGCCACGCTGCCACTCAGCGGGGCCAGTTCGGCGCACCCGACGAGGACCTCGCCGGCCATGATCACGAGGAAGCGCCCCGCGTGCCGACGCAGGTCGTCGAGCGACCGGGGCAGCAGGTGGCCCTCTTCGAGCGCGCCGGTGATCAGCGCGTACATGGCGTCGGCCTGATCGGGCCGACCGCGCTGGATGACGTACCCGGGCGGCAGTTCGCGTGCCTGGACCACCTCGATCTCCGAAAGGTTCGACGTCACGTCAGGCTCCTTGCACGGCGGTGAGCGCCGCGTCCAGCCGGGTCAGCCCTTCGGCGATCTCCGACTCGGTGATCACGTACGGAGGCAGCAGGCGCACGACGCGCTCCGCGGTGCGGTTCACGATCAGGCCGCGTTCGAGTGCCGCAGGCACCACCGGCGCGGCATCGCGGTCGAGCACGAGTCCCTGCATGAGCCCGGCGCCGCGGACCTCGACGACCATCGGGTGCTTCTGCGCAAGCGCACGCAGGCCCTGTTCGAGCAGGGGACCCACCGTCCGCACGTGGTCGAGCAGCCCCTGTTCGAGCGCGTCCATCACGGCCAGCGCCGCACGGCATGCGAGGGGGTTGCCGCCGTAGGTCGTGCCGTGGTCGCCCGCGCTTATCGAGCCCGCCACGCGTTCGGACAGCAACACCGCGCCGATCGGGACGCCGGCGCCGAGCGCCTTGCCGACGGCGATGAGGTCGGGACGGAGACCGAGCGCCTGGAAATGGAACATGTGACCAGTGCGGCCGAGCCCCGACTGGACTTCGTCGGCGATGTAGAGCGCTCCGGTCCTGCTGCACGCCTCGCCGATCGCCGCAACGATCTGCGGCGGCAGCGGGCGCACGCCGCCCTCACCCTGGATCGGCTCGCCGATGATCGCTGCCGTCCCGTCACTCACGGCCGCTAGCAGGTCCGCGGGGTCCTCATTGGAGACGAAGCGCACGTCCGGCACCAGCGGGCCGAACGGATCGCGGTAGTGCGCATCCCACGTGGTCGACAGTGCGCCCATCGTCCGGCCGGAGAAGCCACGCTCGAACGCGATGAACTGCGGGCGAGGCGTGCCGGCCGAGTACCAGAAACGCCGCGCGAACTTGAGACAGCCCTCAACCGCTTCCGCGCCGCTGTTGCAGAAGAACGCGCGGGCCAACCCCGAGGCCTTCGTGAGGCGCTCGGCAAGCGGCGCCTGGTACGGATGGAAGAACAGGTTGGACGTGTGGACGAGCGTGGCGACCTGATCGCGCACCGCGCCGACGAGCGCCGGATGCCCGTGCCCGAGCACGTTCACGCCGATGCCCGACAGGAAGTCGAGGTAGCGACGTCCGTTGTCGTCCACCAGCCACACGCCCTCACCGCGCACGAACACCACCGGCTGGCGCTTGTACGTCTGCAGGACGTGCGCGGCCTCGACGGCCTGCACGGTCGTGGCGGGGGCGGTGGTAGCGGTCGTGGACATGAGAGGCTCCTGAGAATTTCAGAATTTCAGAATTGCAGAATTTCGGAATTGCGGAATTGCGGGATTGAAGGATGTCGCGCGTCGAAATTCTGAAATTCCTGAAATTCCTGCAATTCTGCAATTCTGCAATTTCCTGCGCTTCCCCTACGCGATCCTCGTTCCGACCCTGCCGGTCAGCGACGTCACCGAGCGGCCGTCGACGATCCTCACGTCGGCCACGCCGCGGGCGCGGGCCGTCGTGGCGGCGCGCAGTTTCGCCACCATGCCCGCCGAGGCGGTGCCGTCCTGCGTCAACGCCTCGGCCTGGGCCGGCGACAGTTCCGCGATCGTCTGCCCTGCGCCGTCGAGCACGCCCGCCGTGCCGCCGGCCAGCAGCAGCTGGCGCGCGCCGATGCCGGCCGCGACGTGCGCCGCCAGCGTGTCGGCGTTCACGTTCAGCACGGCGCCGTCCACCGAGATGCCGAGGCTCGCAATCACCGGGACGTAACCACCGGCGAGCAGATGGCGCACGACGGCGAGATCGGCGTCGGCGACGGGTTCGCCCACCAGGCCCAGGTCGACCTGCGTGCCGGCCGCCGTCGTGTGGGCCGCCACGCGTGTCGATCGCGCCAGCGCCGCATCGACGCCGGTCAGCCCGACGGCCGGCAATCCGCTGGCGACGAGGTGGGCGACGATTCGCGTGTTGATCGTGCCGCCGAGCGTCGCGACGACGG
This sequence comes from Acidobacteriota bacterium, assembly GCA_023427865.1. Lineage (GTDB taxonomy): Bacteria > Acidobacteriota > Vicinamibacteria > Vicinamibacterales > Vicinamibacteraceae > Luteitalea. The sequence goes on along the minus strand of JAEYZV010000453.1, from coordinate 115 downwards.
CCTCGAGCGTCGGCGCATCGGTGATCCGCAACCCGTCCACTGCCTGCTTGGCGACGCCGCGACGCGCCAGCTCCGCGTCGATCTCGCGACCGCCCCCGTGCACGACGACGAGCGG
>JAEYZV010000347.1 GCA_023427865.1 Acidobacteriota bacterium | reverse complement strand
CCTGCGCGGTCACCTGGTCCATGTTGTAGTACTTGTACGTACCGAGCCGGCCCACGAAGTGCACGCCCGGCGTCGCGCTGGGCTCGCCGCGAGATGTCCTCGATGGCCGTCGAGGTCGCCGTGCACGCCCCCTGCGCGAGGTCGAGGCGGGAGACGTCGATGTCGACGAGCAGGACGTGCCAGGGAATGGCGTCGACCAGCCTGGAGGTCTCGGCCGGCGATCCGCCGCGATGCAGCAGGAGCACCACGCCCGTGGGCGTGGCGCGTGGCACGTGGACCGAGGTCGTGCCGACGTGCGGCAGGTCGAACCGGAGTTCGCGGGCGCCGCGACGCAGGTCCGGTTCGCTCTGCAGGTCGTCGCTGAGCCCGACACCGGCCCCGAGCGTCAGGATGACGCCCAGCGCGAGCCGCCGCGCCGTTTCACGGACACGGGAGTGGACTGCCACGACCGCACCAGCATAGCGCAGGTGCTACTGCTTGACGGGCACGTGCACGGCCACGCCATCGCCGCCTGTGCCGGTGCGGTGCGGGACCGGGTTCGCGGTCGCCGTCGGCATGGCCACCGGCGTGGCCGCCCGCTCGGCGCGGGATCGACCCGAGAGCTTGGCGAACAGCGTCAACGCCTGCGCGGTCACCTGGTCCATGTTGTAGTACTTGTACGTACCGAGCCGGCCCACGAAGTGCACGCCCGGCGTCGCGTCGGCGAGGGCCTTGTACTGCTGGTACAAGGCGGCGTTCTCGGGCTTCGGGACGGGGTAGTACGGGTCGCCCTGCGCCTGCGGGTACTCGTAGACCACCGTCGTCTTCGGGTGGGTCTGGCCGGTGAGGTGCTTGAACTCGGTGACGCGCGTGTACGGCTGCTCGTTCGGGTAGTTGATCACCGCGACCGGCTGCACCTGCGGCGACTCGAACGTCTCGAACTCGAACCTCAGCGAGCGGTAGGGCAGTTTCCCGTAGCAGTAGTCGAAGTACTCGTCGATGGGCCCCGTGTAGATCACCGCACCGTACGACACCTCGTCGCGCACCTCGCTGTACGACGTGTTGAGCATCACCTTGATGTTCGGGTGATCGAGCATCCGCTCGAACATGCGCGTGTAGCCGCGGCGTGGCATCGCCTGGTAGGTGTCGGTGAAGTACCGGTCGTCGCGGTTGGTGCGGACCGGGACGCGGGCGGTGACCTGCGCGTCGAGTTCCGAGGGGTCCATGCCCCACTGCTTGCGCGTGTAGTTGCGGAAGAACTTCTCGTACAACTCGCGGCCCACCCGGCTCACGATCACGTCCTCGGAGGTCTTCACGTGCTCGCAGCGCTCGGCCGCGGCGTTGAAGAAGCTCTCGACGTCGTACGAACTGAGCTTCAGCCCGTACAGCTGGTTCACCGTGTCGAGGTTGATCGGGATCGGGAGCAGCTGGCCGTCCACCGACGCCTTGACGCGGTGCTGGTACGGGCGCCATTCCGTGAACTGGCCGAGGTAGTCGAACACTTCCTTCGAGTTCGTGTGGAAGATGTGCGGGCCGTACTTGTGCACGAGCACGCCGGCCTCGTCGTGATGGTCGTAGGCGTTGCCGCCGATGTGCGGCCGCTTGTCGATGAGCAGCACCCGCTTGCCGGCCACGGTGGCCAATCGCTCGGCCAGCACGCTCCCGGAGAATCCTGCTCCGACGATCAGGTAATCGAATGCCATCGCGTTCAGGCCTGGGCCGCCGGACCGGCGGCGATGGTGCCCACGGGGGCCGTGCTGACGGCGCGCCCCTGCGAGGTGCGGCCGACGTTGCGGGTGACACTGCCAATCAGCGCCTGCATGCCCTGCCAGGTACGGTCCCATGACAGGTTGGCGAGGAACGCGTCGGCCCGCGCGAGCCGATCCGGGCCGTCGGCGAGCGCCGCGTCGACGGCCTCGGCGAAGTCCTGCGGATCGTCGGCGATGCGGGCCAGGTCCTGCACGCCGTAGGGGCGGACCACGTCGGCGATCGAGGTGGACACCACCGGGCAGCCGGCCGCCAGGTACTCGGGCGTCTTCGTCGGGCTGATGAATCGCGTCGCGTCGTTGCGCGCAAAGGGCAGCATCGCGACGTCCCAGCCGGCAAGGTACGCGGGCAACTCCTCGTAGCGCTTCATGCCGAGATAGTGGAGGTTTGCCGCCGAGGGCAGCGTCGCCGGATCGATCTTCACGACGGGTCCGATCAGCACGAAGTGGTACGTCGGACGCAGTTCGGCCACACGTCCGAGCAGCTCGATGTCGAGACGCTCGTCGATGACGCCGAAGAAGCCGGCGCGCGGGCCGGGAATGCCGGCCTGGTCGGGTGGCGGCGCCAGCGTGCCGCGCCGTGCCTGCTGGAAATGCGACTTGTCCACGCTGCTCGGGAACGCGTGCACCGACGGGTGCTGCGACTTCTTCGCCTCGTAGAGGCTCACGCCGCCCGTGAACACGAGATCGGCGCGTTCGAGCAACTCGATCTCGAGGCCGCGCAAGGCGGGAGGCGCCCCCTTGAAGAGCGACAGTTCGTCCATGCAGTCGTAGACGACCACGCCGGCAGCGAGCGTCCGCGTGAACGGCAAGGCCATCGGCGTGTAGTACCAGAGCAACGGACTGTCGAAGCGCCGCGCGCGCCACCATTCCGCCAGCAGGTCGCGTTGCGTACGGCAGGCGTCGTCGGACGACAGGCCCGCAGGCACGACCGGCACCACCACGGACAAGCGATCGCTGACCGGTGTGACCTCGAGGCGCGGCGGACCGTCGCCCTCACGCGGCTCCTCGACGTACCACACGCGGCGGTCGCGTGATGCACGGCTCAGCAGGTGCTGGGGCCGCTGCCACACGAAGTGCCAGCGCAGGTGCGAAAAGCAGATGAGGTCCGAACCGGAAGGCGGGTGAGTCATGGCTCCAGTGGATACAAGGGCCGTGCCGCACATACCTGCCAGCGGCACAGCCGCAAGCCCTGACTCGGCCGTGCGCGGCGCCTCCGTATCAACTCGCTACCCGCGATGCGGCAGCCGACAGCCTCAGCGCTCGACCAGCCCACGGGTGGCCTGATTGATGTCGGCCACCGGGAACTTCGGTGTCCGATCCGCGAACAACAGGCCGTTCGCCTCCTGGTACGTGTCGGTGAACTGGGTGTAGCAGAAGCCTGCGAATATGCGAGAGTCGTGCACCGCCCGCAGCAGCTCGGCGTATCGCGCGCGCAGCGCGTCGCCCGAGTCGCATCGGGAGTATCCCCAGGTCTGCGCCTCGCTGGAGCAGGCGATGCCGCCGAACTCCGAGAGCACGATCGGGTGATCGAGATTGGCATGCCCCTCCAGCACGAGCATGCGGCCGCCCGGCCGTTCCTTGCGGAACAGCCGTGGCACCACGTCGTCGGAGTGGTAGCGCGCGCGAATCCGCTGCGGGTCCGCGTCGTAGTCGGGGATGCCGATGATGTCGGTCGCACTGCTCTCCCAGCCGTCGTTGCCGATCACCGGCCGGTGGGGATCCAGCGTGCGCGTGAGGTGATAGAGCGCCTGCACGTAGTGCCTGTGAGACGGGTTGTCGGGCAGGTTCGGCACCCCCCACGACTCGTTGAACGGCACCCACGACACGATGCACGGGTGGCTCCGGTCGCGGGCGATCACGTCGAGCCACTCGCGCGTGAGCCGCTCCACCGACGAGGAGGTGAAACGGTAAGCGCTCGGCATCTCCTCCCAGACGAGCAGGCCGAGCTTGTCGGCCCAGTACAGGTAGCGCGGGTCCTCGATCTTCTGGTGCTTGCGGACGCCGTTGAAGCCCATCGCCTTGGCGAGCTCGACGTCGAGCCGCAGCGCGGCGTCGTCGGGCGCCGTCGATCCGCTCTCGGGCCAGTAGCCCTGATCCAGCACGAGGCGCAGGTAGTACGGACGGCCGTTCAGCACGAATCGATCGGCGCTGCGGCCGGCTTCACGCAGCGCCGTGTAGCTCTGCACGCGATCGATGACCGTCCCGTCGAGGTGCTTCAGTTCGAGCGTGACGTCGAGCAACGTCGGGGCCTCGGGGCTCCATAGCAGGTCGTTGCGGGAGTCGTCGATGCCCGGGTCCGAGAAGCCGATGCGCCGCGCGAGCTCGTCGCCCGTGAGGCGGTAGGAATCGGCAGCCAGCACGCGGCCGCGCACGGTGACGGTGACATCGAGCTGCAGCCGTCCCGACAGGTTGCCCTCGAACCAGCACTCGAGGTGCAGGTCCCAGGCCACGAGACTCGGCGTCCAGCGTAATCGCGAGATCCACGCCGACGGGACCTGCTCCATCCACACCGACTGCCAGATGCCGGTGGTGCGGGGATACCAGATGGAATGCGGTTCGGGCAGCCAGTCCTGCTTCCCGCGTGGCTTAGCGAGGTCGAGCGGATCGTCGTCGGCGCGCACGACGAGCGTCACGGGCCGCCCCGGGCGCATGCTGTCGGTGATGTCGCAGCAGAACGGCGTGTAGCCGCCCTCGTGCGTCGTCACCAGCACGTCGTCGATCCACACCGTGGCGCGATGGTCGACGGCGCCGAAGTGCAGGAGCAGGCGTCCGTCACCCGGATCCCACGGATCGATCGTGCGACGATACCAGCACCTCGGAAGGTAGCCGGTGTGATGCACGCCGCTTGCCCTGGTTTCCGGCGCGAACGGCACCTCGATGGTGTCGCGCCATTGCACGTCGCCGGGCACGCGATACCGCCCGCCGTGGTCGGCGGCGAAGTCCCACCGGCCGTTGAGCAGTTGCCAGGGGTCGCGTTGCAGTTGAGGTCGTGGGTAGCCGCGTTCGTTGAGGGTCCGCGTCGGCGACGCTGTCGTGGGCATGTCGCCCGCGAGGCTTACAAGTTTGATGCCTGCGACGCCTGGGAACCGCCACCCCGACGGTCCCCGAACCGGCTCAGTCCTCGCGCGCCCAATCCCGCGAACGCTCCACGGCCCGGCGCCAGCGCCGGTAGCGCCTGTCGCGCTCGTGGCTGTCGATGGTGGGGGCGAACTCGCGGTCGAGGGCCCAGTTGTGACGCACGTCGTCGAGGTCGTCCCAGTAGCCGACGGCGAGCCCGGCGAGATATGCGGCGCCGAGCGCCGTGGTTTCGCCCACCGCCGGTCGCCTGACGGGCACGCCGAGCAGGTCGGCCTGGAAGTGCAGCAGGTGAACGTTGGCCGTGGCGCCGCCGTCGACCTTGAGGCTCGAGAGCGTGATGCCGGCGTCCTGCTGCATCGCCTCGAGCACATCGCGCGTCTGGTACGCCATCGACTCGACCGCGGCGCGGGCCAGGTGTGACGCGGTGGTGTTGCGCGTCAGGCCGATCACGAGCCCGCGCGCGTACTGATCCCAGTAGGGCGCCCCGAGGCCGACGAACGCCGGCACGAGCAGCACCCCGTCGGAGTCGGTCGACTCGAGCATCAGCCGCTCCACGTCGGCGGAGGTCGGGATCAGCTTGAGGCCGTCGCGCAGCCATTGCACCACGGCACCGGCGATGAACACGGCGCCCTCGAGCGCATAGGTGACCTCGCCGCCCCGTTTCCACGCCACCGTCGTCAGCAGGCCGTGTTCGGATGGCGCCGGCGTGCTCCCCGTGTTCATCAGCAGGAAGCAGCCGGTACCGTACGTGTTCTTGGCGCTGCCAGGCTCGAAGCAGGCCTGGCCGAACAGCGCGGCCTGCTGGTCGCCCACCGCCCCGGCTAGCGCGATGGGCTCACCGAACAGATCGGCGGTCGTGTGCCCGTACACTTCGCTGTTGCTGCGGATCTCCGGCAGCATCGCGCGCGGCACGTCCATCAGCTCGAGCAACTCGTCGTCCCAGTCGAGCGTGTGGATGTTGAACAGCAGCGTGCGCGAGGCGTTGCTGACGTCGGTGACGTGCAGGCGCCCGCCCGACAACCGCCAGAGCAGGAATGTCTCCACGGTGCCGAAGAGCACGTCGCCACGCGCCGCCCGCGCACGCAATCCCTCGTGCTCGTCGAGCAGGTACTTGACCTTCGTTCCCGAGAAATACGCATCGACGACGAGCCCGGTCCTGGCGCGGATCGCCGCTTCGTGCCCCTGCTGCTTGAGGCGATCGCAAATCCCGGCGCTGACGCGGCTCTGCCACACGATGGCATTGGCCACCGGCTTGCCCGTGGCCCGTTCCCACAGCACGGTGGTTTCGCGCTGATTCGCGATGCCGATCGCGGCGATGTCGCCGGCCGCGAGCCCCGCGCGGGCCATCGCCTCGCGCGCGACGGCGATCTGCGACGACCAGATCGCCTCGGGATCGTGTTCCACCAGCGCCGGTCCCGGGAAGATCTGGGGGAACTCCTGTTGCGCCTGTGCGACGACGCGCCCGTCGCGACCGAAGACGATCGCGCGGCTGGACGTGGTGCCCTGATCGAGTGCGAGGATGTAGGACATGGACAGTTCTCTCGGCCTTCGTCGTTGGGCCGTCGGCCGCCGGGCATCATTCTCGGGGTGTAGACGCCGGATCGTGTCCGGCGGGCGGCGATCACTGAGCGTCGGACGAAGTCCGACGCCTACACGATAAAGGACCTACCGCTCGACACGCTGCACGGGATCGGCGAGGCGATTGGTGATCGCGGGGTGGCGGTCGCGCACGAACGCGTCATAGGCGAACCCGCCGAGCACGCCTCCGACGCAGGGTGCGACGATTGGCACCCACCACCAGCCGTTGCCGGCCGTGAACACGTCACCGCCCCAGCCGGAGATGGCGGTGAAGAGCCGCGGCCCGAAGTCGCGGGCCGGGTTGATCGCGTACCCCGCATTCACGCCGAAGGCCATGCCGATGCCCATCACGGTGACGCCGACGAGCACGGGCGTCAGCGAGGTGGCCGGCGGGGCGTTGCGTTCGTCGGTGAGCGCGAACACCATCGCCACCAGCAGCGCCGTGCCCACGACCTGGTCGACGAAGCCGCCGAGAATCGAGAGGTACGCGGCAGGGTAGGTGGCGAAGATGCCCGCCGTCGCCTGCGCGCCGACGACCTGGCGAACACCTCCGTCGAACGCCGTCAGCGCCTCGCGGTACGTCAGGTAGACGATGGCGGCGCCCACGAACGCGCCGAGCATCTGCGCGACGACGTACGGAGCGACGCGCCGCCAGGGGAAGCCGCGCCGCATGGCCAGCGCCAGCGTCACGGCGGGGTTCAAGTGCGCGCCGCTCACGCCTGCCGACGCGTACACGCCGAGAATGACGGCAATGCCCCAGCACAGGTGAATGGCGAGTGGACTGCCGGCAACGCCGCCGCTCAGCACCGTCTGGGCGACGACGCCGACGCCGAACGTGATCAGGATGGCGGTGCCGAAGAATTCCGCGAGGGCTTCACGCATCGTTGTCGTTATCCCGAATGGCTGACCGACTTGAGGTCGGCGCGTTGTTCCGCGTAGGAGATGTCGAAGGCCGCCACGCGCGGATCGTGCGTCCATCCGAGGCGGCGGCAGGCATCGGCGTACAGCGCGGGCCACCAGTTCTCGTGCGCGGTCAACCCGTCGCGCTTCCAGCCGTGCCAGTCCATGAGGACCTTCGACCAGCACCGATCACCCTGGCGCAGTGCCTCGGTCTGGCTGGGCATCTCGGTCACGTACCACTGCTTGCCGATGCGCGCGTGCAGCACCTCGTCGGCCCAGTCGTAGTCCTGGAACGTCGCCGCCAGCGGCGACCCTGCCGCCTGCGCGACCTCCCACTCGTAGCGCTTGCCGGTCCTGGGCATGAGGCCCTGCTCGATGAAATAGAGGACCGCGTGCCGCTCGAGCGCCGTGAGCTGCGTGTTGAGACCGAGCGACCAGGTGAAGTTCACGCGCACCATCGCCGGCCAGTCGACGCCGAGTTGGTCGAACAACACCTCGCCCATCATCGCGTGGCGTGCCTCGTCCCAGAGCTGCCGCGTCATGTCGCGCGTGTACGCCCACGGCTTGCCCGTCGTCTCGACGATGATGCTGGCCATCATCTCGGGCACGTCGATCTCGCGCAGCCGCTTGTAGGCGAGCATCAGGAGCTTGGGCTGCGGCGGCAGCGAGGTGTCGTAGATGAACGCTTCGGCGTTGACCGCCATGTTGTAGGGGTCGGCGAACCGCGCGTCGCGGCGCGGCACCGGATCGAACGGCGGCGGCGAGGCCGAGAACCGCGGCGGCGGCAGCGTGGCGGCGTCGGGGCGTGTGCCGTCGAGCCCGTGTGCGGCGTCGAGTGCCTGGCGT
>JAEYZV010000221.1 GCA_023427865.1 Acidobacteriota bacterium | reverse complement strand
AGATGGACCTGCAGGCGTACGCGAACTTCCTCACGGCGTGCGCCAGGAGCCCGGCGTTCGAGACGGGCCGCATGATCGGCGCGATCCGTCAGGCCAATCCCGACTTCGGATTCTTCTCACGCGTGGCGTACAGGCTGTTCATCGTGCGAGCGGCACGCAACGGCATCCTGGAGCGTGCCCGGGACAATGCCTGGTTCGACAATCGCCCCGCGTTCGGGCCCGGACGCGTCGACACGTTCAATCCCTACAAGGTGCTGCTGAAGCTGCCGATCGACAGCACCGTGGGCACCGTGGACCTCCCATCGCTGTGGAACCAGCGACCGCGTCAAGGGCTGTGGCTGCACTGGGACGGCAACAACGACATGGTCGAGGAGCGCAACAAGAGCGCCGCGATCGGCGCAGGCGCCACGCCCAAGACGCTCGACCTTCCGTCGATGCAGCGCATCGAGAGCTGGAGTCTCGACTTCCCGGCGCCTCGCTTCCCGGAGGCGCGGATCGATCGCGTGACCGCGGCCGAGGGCGCAACGGTGTACGCGAGCGCCTGTGCGGCCTGCCACGCGTTCGATGGTGCGAAAGTGGGCCAGGTGACGCCGATCGAGGAGGTCGGCACCGATCGCGAGCGGCTCGACTCGTTCACCGCCGAACTCGCCAGAGGCATGAACACGATCGGTGCAGGACGTCCGTGGAGCTTCTCGCATTTCCGCAAGACCGCCGGCTACGCGAACATGCCGCTCGACGGCCTGTGGTTGCGTGCGCCGTACCTGCACAACGGGTCGGTCCCCGATCTGCGCTCGCTCCTGTTCCCCGAGGAGCGGCCGCAGTCGTTCTACCGCGCCTACGACGTGTACGACTGGGAGCGGGTCGGCTTCGTGAGCCGCGGAGCAGCTGCAGAGCGGGACGGCGTGAAGTACGACACGGCACTGCGAGGCAACGGCAACAAGGGCCACTCCTACGGCAGCACGTTGAGCGAACGCGAGAAGCTGGCGCTGCTCGAGTACCTGAAGACCCTGTGAATGCCGGGGCGTTCGTAGCCGGCGGGCCTCGCCCGGCGGACGCGAGGGCTCGAGTGTCGCAGGTCCCGACGCTCACCGATGCGGCGTTCCTGAGCTAGATTCTCTGCATGCGTCGAACGCTGCTGCTGATCATCGGTGCCCTGCTTGCGATCCTGATCCTCACGACGACACGCCCGCGGGCACTGGCACAGACCGCGGCCGTAGCCGCCCGGCCGTCACTCGCCGAACGACTCGGTTACAAGCCGACCGACATCCTCCTCATCGTCAACGCCGACGATGTGGGGATGAGCCATGCTGCGAACGTGGCAACCCGCAACGGCATGGAGAAGGGGCTCATCACCGCGGGATCGATCATGGTGCCCTGCCCGTGGTTCGAGGAGATTGCGGCCTACGCCCGCGCCAACCCGAAGGCCGACTTCGGTCTGCACCTCACGCACACGAGCGAGTGGAAGGTGTACAAGTGGGGGCCGGTCGCGAGCAGGCACCTCGTGCCCGGTCTCGTCACGCCACAGGGCTACCTGTGGCCCGACATAGAAGGCGTCTACAAGAACGCCACGCCCGAACAGGCGCTCACCGAGGCGCGCGCGCAGATCAGGAAGGCACAGGAGGCGGGCATCGACATCACCCACCTCGACTCGCACATGGGCGCGCTGCAATACGACATGCGCTACCACCAGGTGTACCGTCAGCTGGCCAGGGAGTTCGACCTGCCCATTCGCATGGGCAACCAGGACCTGCTCGCGAAGATGGGCGGAGGCCACCTGCGGGGTGAGCTCGACGCCGACGGCACCGTCTACCCCGACTACCTGATTCACCAGCAGAAGAGGCCAGGCGAGGCGGTGGACGCCTACTGGAAGCGCATGATCGCGGAGCTGACGCCTGGCGTGACCGAGTTGTACATCCACCCCGCCGTCGCCGGCGAAGAGATGCAGCACATCACGAACAGCTGGCAGGAGCGCGACAGCGAATACCACCTGTTCACCGACGACGCGTCGGTGAAGCAGCTGCTCGAGCAGCGCCAGGTCAAGCTGATCGGCTGGCGCCCCCTGCGTGACCTCCAGCGAAAGCAGTAGCGTGAGCACGTCTGCTCGTTCGTTGCCGGGCGCGTCGGGCCGCGCCTGACGCTACTGATTCGAGTGCGGTGCATGGCCGCCGCGCCCCGACGCGTGCGGCGGTTCGTAGCCGTCGGCCCGACGCGTACGACGGCTGGCGCGTGCCGCTTCTCCCTCTTGTCCGTAGCCGCCCGGCCTTGCCCGGCGGGCGGCCTCCAGGGCCGAGCGATGGAACCACCGGTCTTCCTATTGCGTACCCATACGAGCGGCCGTAGTATGGGAACGCCATAGGAGAACGCATGGGCAGCAAGGCAGACGTCTGGCAGGGCACCCTCGCCCTGATGATCCTGCGCACGCTCGACACGCTCGGGCCGCAGCACGGCTACGGCATCGCGCGCCGCATCGAGCAGACGAGCGGCGACCAGCTCTCGGTCAACTACGGCACGCTGCACCCTGCCCTGCTGAAGCTGGAACAGGAGGGCAGCATCGCGTCGGAGTGGGGGCAGTCCGAGAACGG
>JAEYZV010000199.1 GCA_023427865.1 Acidobacteriota bacterium | reverse complement strand
CCGGCGGCCCTGCCCCGCCGGTCAGCGCTTCTTCCTCGGATCGTCGACCGGCGGCGGCGCGGCGGCGCGGAAGGCGAGCACGAGTGCCACGACGGCAAGGGCGATGAGCGGGAACTGCACGACGGTCCACCCGAACAGCCCCGCATAGATGGAGCCGAACGCGCCGACGAGTGCCACGCCGAACCAGAGGCGACGGTTCATGTCGTCACCTTCAGTAATGCCTCGGAGGTTGGCGCTGACAATGCAATTCTGAAATTCCGCAATTCTGCAATTCTGCAATTTCCCCTTCCCCTACACCCGCCGCAACTGCACCTGCTCGACAATGTGGCGTGGGCCCTTGGACAGGATCAGGTGCGCACGCATGCGCGTCGGCTGGATGTTCTCGCGCAGGTTCGGCGCGTTGATCTCGGCCCAGATCTGCGCCGCCGTGGCGCGGGCCTGCTGCTCGTCGAGCGACGCGTACCGGTGGAAATACGATCCGGGGTCCTGGAACACCGTATCCACGAGCCGCAGGAAGCGTTCGACGTACCACTGCTCGATGTCGCGCTCCGAGGCATCGACGTAGATCGAGAAGTCGAAGAAGTCCGACGCGAACAGCTGGTTCTCGTCGCGCTGGTGCGGCGGCGCCTGCAGCACGTTCAGCCCTTCGACGATGACGATGTCGGGCTGCCGCACCGCCTGGACCTGGCCGGGCACGATGTCGTAACGCTGGTGCGAGTAAACGGGGGCGTGTACCTCGGGTGCGCCCCCCTTGACGTCGGCCAGGAATCGCACGAGCCGCGCCCGGTCGTAGCTCTCGGGGAAGCCCTTGCGCTTCATCAAGCCGCGGCCCTCCAGCACCGCGTTCGGGAAGAGGAACCCGTCGGTCGTGACGAGATCCACCGACGGATGGCTCGGCCATCGCGAGAGCAGCGCCTGGAGGATGCGCGCGGTGGTGCTCTTCCCCACGGCAACACTGCCGCCGAGCCCGATGATGAACGGCACCTTGCTGCCGTCGTTGCCGAGAAACGTCTGGGTCGCGCGGTAGAGCCCCTGCGAGGCACGGACGTAGAGGTTCAGCAGGCGCGAGAGCGGCAGGTAGATCTCGACGACCTCGTCCATCGAAAGTTCGTCGTTGAGGCCGCGCAACGCGACCAGGTCGCGTTCCGAGAGCGTCAGCGGTGTGCTGTCCCGGAGGTGGGCCCACGCCGCGCGGTCGAAGGTGAGGAACCGCGAGAGCGCGGTGGTGGCTGTGGAGGACATGCAGGCCCGTTCGGCTGTGCTCAGCATGGGGCCGCCCCCGGCACGTTGTCAAAGACAGGCCAGCCGCGGTCAGTCGCGCGGGAAGAGGTCGGCAAGCACCGTGCGCTCGTCGGGGCAACGGGCCTGGGCCGGATTGTCGTAGACCACGAGCAGGCCTGGTCGGCGCTCCCGCCCGGATGGCTCGAACAGGGCGATGCCTTCCGGGTGGTCGCGGTCGGGCGTGTGGCCGGAGCCGAGCGGGAAGTCGAGCACGACCTCGAGGGACGACCGTTCGACGATCGTCTCGCTCGTCGCGCCGGCCCCGCCCGGCCACCGGTACAGGAGCACGCGGCCATCGAGGTCCATCGTCGGGCCGGCCAGCAGCAGCAGGTCGTCGCCCTCGCGGCGCACGTCGCGAACCCCGAGGCCGCCCAGGTCGATGAAGTGCTTGCGATAGAGCTCGCGCCGCGGACCGATTGGATCGAGCGACAGGTACGTCGGCGAGAGATCGCACGGCTGGATCTGGAGCACCACCGCCCAGCCTCGCAGCACCGGTCCCCTCAGGCCGAGGAACAGCGACGCGTCGGCCACCGCCAGCCCCTCGATGTCGAACCCGTTCTCCTTGCCCGGCACCGTCAGGAACCGCCCCAGGTGCACATCGTCATCGACGGCGTCCATGAGGAGGTTCGTGCGCGCGGTGCCGAACAGCTGCGCCGCGGTGAGCGTGCGCGACGGATTGGCGGGGTCGGGCGCCACCTTGTGCAGCACGTATGTGCCGGTCGACGGGTCGGGCAGGCAGGGGATCCGCCCGAGCACATACCTGTTCGTTTCGCGCACCATCTGCCCGAGGCGCCCGATCGCGTCGGCAGGCGAGCCTCCCGTGGCCTTCTGCCGCTTCAGGCTGTGCGACCCGGTGATCCAGAGGTAAGTCCCGTCGAACGCGATTCCCTCGATGTCGAGTTCCTGGTCCGGGGCGGGAAGCGTCAGCAGGTGGGCGAGGTCGATGCTCTCGTGGTCGCCCCATGCGAAGTCGGCCTGCCGCGCGAGCCGCTCGATGCTCGTGCCCTCGTCGGAGCCGAGCCACAGGTTCCCGCCCGTTTGCTGCACCGCGGAGAGGTTGCGCGGGAGGTCCGGACGCGCCTTCACGGCGCGACGCGAGAACGTCAGGGCGACCGGCTGGGGTTGTGCGCGTCGACGCGGCATTTCCGCATCATCGCACCTCACTGCAGCCGTCGCGGACGCCTCGCCGCGGCGTCCACCTCCGCCCCAGGTGGGGCCGGCGTTCCGAGCGCCGCGTACGGCATCGACCATGCATCGCATGAAGGCATGTCTGCCTTGCCCAGCCATGCGCCACCTGCCGATCGCGTCCGCGCCAACACATGGCCCGCCGTGAACGCCGCGCTCGATCGCGACGCCGAACTCCGGGTGCGCGCCGCCGCGGCCGCCACGCCTGACGCGTTGGACGCACGAATCGAGCGCAGCGACCGCGAGTGGGATTTCGACCGCGTCATCGAAACCGAGGCGCCACTGATGGGCATGGCCGGGCTCGCGCTCGGTCTCGCCGTCGACCGTCGGCTGCTTGCGGTGCCGGCGTTCGTCTCGGCCATGCTGTTGCTTCATGCGACACACGGGTGGTATCCGCTGCTACCGGTGTTCCGTCGGCTGGGCGTTCGCAGCCGGGACGAGATCGAGCGTGAACGCCATGCGCTCGTGGCGCTGCGTGGCGACTTCGGGGACGTGCCGCCGGCGGGAAGTCCTGCCGCCGAACGCGCATCGGCGGCGTGGAAGGCGGTGTGCGCATGAGGCCGGCACTGGGAGGGCTGCAGGCGCACGCAGGGGAATCGGACCGCGTACGCGCGCACTCACCGGCGAGCGTGAACGCCGGCGTCGACCGTGAGGTACAGGAGTGTCTTGCGCAGCTTGCGAACGCGGACCGCGCGGAGATCGACGAGCACCTGCACGAACTCGATCGCGAGTGGGACGTGGAGCGGTACCTGCAGATGAACGCGGGGCTCGTCTCGCTGGCTGGCGTCGTGCTGGGCGCGGCCGTGGACAAGCGTTTCCTCTGCTGCCCGCCGCCGTCTACGGCTTCCTGTTCCAACACGCGGTGCAGGGCTGGTGTCCGCCGTTGCCCGTCTTCCGACGGGCAGGCGCGCGCACGCGACGCGAGATCAACAGGGAACGCTACGCGCTGAAGGCGCTGCGCGGCGACTT
>JAEYZV010000111.1 GCA_023427865.1 Acidobacteriota bacterium | reverse complement strand
GTCCTCGCCGAACACGCGGTCGAAGAGTGTGTCCACGTGCCGCAACTGCTCGTCGAGGCTGAACGTGCGGTCGATCTCCTCGCGCGTCAGCACCGCCATGATCTCGGGATCGGCCAGCAGCAGTTCGCGGAAGTCGCGCTGCTCGTGGAACGACCGCATCGCGTTGCGCTGCACGAGTACGTACGCCTGCTCGCGGGACAGCCCGCGACGCGCGAGCTCGAGCAGCACCTGCCCGGAGAACACCACGCCGCGCGACCGGCCGATGTTCTCGAGCATCCGCTCGGGGTACACGACCATGCCGCTGACGATGCGCGTGAAGCGGCGCAGCATGTGATCGAGCGCCAGGAAGCTGTCGGGCAGGATCACGCGCTCGACCGACGAGTGCGAGATGTCGCGCTCGTGCCAGAGGGCGACGTTCTCGAGCGCCGCCACGGCGTTGGCGCGCACCACGCGCGCCAGGCCGCATACCTGCTCGCAGCCGACCGGGTTGCGCTTGTGCGGCATCGCCGACGACCCCTTCTGGCCCTTGCCGAACGGCTCCTCGACCTCGCCCAGCTCCGTCTTCTGCAGGCCGCGGATCTCCAGCGCGAACTTCTCGAGCGACGCCGCGGTGATCGCGAGCGCGGTCATCAGCTCGGCGTGGCGATCGCGCTGCACCACCTGCGTCGAGATCGGGTCGGTCGAGAGCCCGAGGCGGGCACAGACGCCGGCCTCGATCTCCGGCGGCAGGTGGGCGAACGTGCCGACGGCGCCCGAGATCTTGCCGACGCTCACCGCCGCGCGGGCCCGGCGCACGCGCTCGATGTCGCGCTGCACTTCCGCGTACCAGAGCGCGAGCTTGAGGCCGAACGTCATCGGCTCGGCGTGCACGCCGTGCGTGCGCCCCATCATCGGGGTGCGCCGGTGCTCGAAGGCACGGGTGCGGATGGCCGTCGCGAGCGTCGCGAGATCGTCCAGGATGAGGTCGCACGCCTCGCGCATCTGCAGCGCCAGCGCGGTGTCGACGACATCGGAAGACGTGAGGCCGAAATGCAGCCAGCGGGCCGCGGGCCCCACGCGCTCGGCGACCGCGGTGGTGAACGCAATCACGTCGTGCTGCGTGGTCTGCTCGATCTCGTCGATGCGGGCGATGTCGAAGCCCGCCCTGGCGCGGAGCTCGTGCGCGGCCTCGGCCGGCACGATGCCGGCGTCGGCCATGGTGTCGGTGGCCGCGAGCTCCACGGCCAGCCAGGTCTCGAAGCGGCGCTGCTCGGCCCAGATGGCAGACATCGCCGGCTGTGCGTAACGTCGGATCATCGTGTGGTCGGGCGGCGGTGGCGGCGCGCCGCCGGGCGCGGCACTAGGCGACCGCGAGCCGTGTGAAATCGAGCGCCGACGTGCCTGGCGGCCCGAGCACCGTCACGCCGACGGTGTCCTGCGTGAACAGCTGACCGGCCACCCGCCGCACGTCGTCGGACGTGGCGTTCTCGATGCCGGCGATGATCTCGTCGAGCGTGATCTGCCGCCCGAAGTACATCTCCTGGCGCGCCAGGTGCGTCATGCGACTCGACGTGCTCTCGAGGCTGAGCATGAGGCTCCCCTTCAGGTGGTCCTTGGCACGCCGCAGTTCTTCGTCGCCGACCGGCTCGCGCCGCATCGTCCGCATCTCGTCGAACACGAGATCGACGACCTCCGGCACGCTCTCGGCGGCACACCCGGCATATACCGAGAGCATTCCGGTGTCGCGGTACGACGACACGCCGCTGAACACCGCGTAGGCGAGGCCCCGCTGCTCGCGAATCGTCTGGAACAGGCGTGAGCTCATCGAGCCGCCGAGGATCACGTTGAGCAGGAACGCCGGGTACCGCTCGGCGTGCGCCTGCGGGAAGGCAGGCGTGCCGACGACGATGTGGCTCTGTTCGAGGTCCTTGTGCCGTTCGATCTGCGGCGGCCTGGCGTCCGGCGCGTGCTCGTGCCAGTCGGCGCCCGCATCCGGGACGCTGCCGAACGCCTGCTCCACCATGTCGCGCAGCTGCGCCTGATCGAAGTTGCCGGCCGCGGCGACGATGAGGTTCCGGCCGACGTACGCCTCGCGGAAGTAGCGGAACAGGACCGCCTGGTCGAACGAGCTCACCGTCTCGGGCGTGCCGAGGATTGGCCGGCCGAGCGGATGGTCACGCCAGTAATGCTCGGTGAACAGCTCGTGGACCAGATCGTCGGGGGTGTCCTCGACCATCTTGATCTCCTCGAGGATCACCTTCTTCTCACGCTCGATCTCGTCGACCGGGAACGCCGGGTGCAGCACCAGGTCCGACAGGATGTCGAAGGCCCGCGGCAGGTGCTCGTCCATCACCTTTATGTAGTAGCCCGCGTACTCCTTGGACGTGAACGCGTCGAGGTTGCCGCCCATCGAGTCGAACTGCTGCGCGATGTCCTGCGCACTGCGACGTTCGGTGCCCTTGAACAGCATGTGCTCGATGAAGTGCGCGATGCCGCCCTGTTCGGGCACCTCGTGCCGCGAGCCACGCGCCAGCCATACGCCCAGGCTCACGGAACGAACGTGGGGCATGGTCTCGGTAACGAGCCGGACGCCGTTCGGAAGCGTGTCGTGGACGATCATCGGAGTGGGGACCCGTCCGCCAGAACCGCCGCGGGCTCGGGAAACATCAATGATAGCAGGCCCAACCCCCACACGTTCTCCCTCACCACACGCCAGGGAGG
>JAEYZV010000630.1 GCA_023427865.1 Acidobacteriota bacterium | reverse complement strand
TCTCCGGGCCCATCTCGCCGCCATTCCCGTCGCCACCGTGACACACGCCGCAGCGCGCCTCGAACACGCGCCGGCCCGCTTCCGGCTGCGCGGCCACCGGCTGCGCACCTGCGATCAGGGGGAGCAGCCCGATCACGACCTTCCACGAGCGCATCGTGCCGGGCATCGTACCCGAAGCCGCTGAACGCCGAACGTCGGGACGACGGAACGGCGATCAGCGGGCCGCCCGCGCGCTGGCGCCGGTGCGGGGCGCGTCACGCGTCACAGCTTGCCGAGCAGCCTCTCCAGGGCGGTGGGGTCGACCGGCTTGATCAGGTGGTGGTTGAAGCCCGCTTCCTCGCTGCGGCGCTTGTCCTCGTCCTGTCCCCATCCGGTCAACGCCACGAGTACCGTCTCGGCCGACCAGGCCGCCTGCCGGAGTCGTCGGGCGGCCTCATAGCCGTCCATGCGCGGCATGCCGATGTCCATGAGCACGAATTCCGGGCGGAAGGCATCGGCCTCGGCCAGCGCCTGCTCGCCGTCGTGTGCCATCCGTACCGTGTGTCCCATCAGCTGGAGCAGGAGCGACAGGCTCTCGGCCGAATCCATGTTGTCGTCCACCACCAGCACGCGCTTCACCACCATGTCTCCTCCGACCCTGTCGTCGATCGGGCGGGCGCGTTCCGGGCAACGCGCTCTACTGTTCTGCGCCGCGTCACCGGCAACGGGGCGCGGACTCGCGCAGGGCACGTCGCCGTCACGTCCAACGGTGCCCAAGAGCATACGCAAATCCGTGCTCGGGTAAGCTGTCGGCAGCCACGTGTCGCAGCGTCTCTATCCCACCAGGCCCATCGTCGGTGTCGGCGGCATCATCGTGCAGGACGGCCGGGTCGTCCTGATCAAGCGGAAGTATGAGCCGCTCGCCGGCCGGTGGAGCATCCCCGGCGGAGCCCTCGACGTCGGTGAACCCCTCGAGGTCGGTGTCGCCCGCGAACTGTACGAAGAGACAGGACTCGTCACACGCGTCGGCCCGGTCGTGGAAGTGTTCGATCGCATCCTCCGTGACGAGGAGGGGCGGGTGAAGTACCACTTCGTCCTCGTCGACTACCTCTGCGTGCCGATCGACGGCACGCTGGTGGCGGGCGACGACGTTTCGGACGCCGTGTGGGTGTCGCTGGAGGGGCTCGGACCCTACGAGCTCACGGAGAAGACGACGCAGGTCATCGAGCGGGCGCGGCAGATGCCGCTCGACTGGTAGCGCAGCGGAGCTGACCCCACCGGGGACGTCCGTGCCCACTCGAGCGCGGACAAGACCCGCAGCCGGCCCCCGGTCCCCGGCCCCCGGTCCCCGGTCCCCGGTCCCCGGTCCCCCGATGGTATAGCCCCGACCTCAAGCGGACCATCTCGCCGGCGGCCGCGCGCGACGCCGGCCTCGACAGCGAGTTCCGTCGCGGGCTCGGGCTCTACGACGCGACGATGGTCGTGGTCGGCTCGATGATCGGCTCGGGAATCTTCATCGTCTCGGCCGACATGGCGCGGCTGATCGGCAGCCCCGGGTGGCTCCTGCTGGCGTGGGTGCTGACCGGCCTGCTGACGGTTGGGGCGGCACTCTCGTACGGCGAGCTCGCCGCGATGATGCCGCGCGCCGGCGGGCAGTACGTGTTCCTGCGCGAGGCGTTCTCGCCGCTGGCCGGGTTCCTTTACGGCTGGACGCTGTTCACGGTCATCCAGACCGGCACGATCGCCGCCGTGGCGGTCGCGTTCGCGCGCTTCACAGGGGTCCTGTTCCCGGCGATCGCGGAGGACCAGTACCTGATCGCGCCCATCCACATCACCTCGAGCTATGCGCTGTCGCTGTCGACGGCGCAGCTCGTCGGGGTGTTGCTGATCGGGCTCCTGACCTGGACGAACACCCGTGGGCTCGAGTACGGCAAGATCGTCCAGAACGTCTTCACCACGGCAAAGACCGGCGCGCTCGTGGCGCTCATCCTCGTCGGCATCCTGCTCGGATGGAACAGCGAGGCCGTGGCATCGAACTTCGGCGACCCCTGGACGGTGCGTGGCGCCGTGGAACTCGCGCCCGGGCTGACGGCGGCGACTGCGTTCGGGCTCCTGGTGGCGGTCGGCATCGCGCAGACCGGATCGCTGTTCTCGTCGGACGCCTGGCACAACGTCTGTTTCACGGCGGGCGAGGTGAAGGACCCGCGACGCACGCTGCCACTCGCGATGGTGCTCGGCACCGCGATCGTCACCGGCCTGTACGTGCTGGCCAACGTCGCCTACCTCGTGGCGCTGCCGCTTGCGTCGGTCCAGACGGCGCCATCGGATCGGGTCGCGACCCTGCTCGTGGACTCGGTGTTCCCGGGCATCGGCGTCGCGACGATGGCGGCCGCCATCATGGTGTCGACATTCGGATGCCTGAACGGCCTGGTGCTGGCGGGAGCCCGTGCGTATTACGCGATGGCACGGGACGGGCTGTTCTTCCGCCGCGCGGCGGAGCTCAACGCGGCGCGTGTGCCGGCGCATGGCCTGCTGCTGCAGGGCCTCTGGGCCGTCCTGCTCGTGCTGCCGCGCACGTACGACGCGACGACCGGGCGGTACGGCAACCTCTACAGCAACCTGCTCGATTACGTCATCTCGGCCGCGCTGATCTTCTATGCGCTCACGGTGGCGGGCCTGTTCCGGCTGCGGCGCACGCGGCCCGACGCGCCGCGGCCGTACCGCGCCTTCGGCTATCCCGTCGTGCCTGGCCTCTACATCGCCGGAGCGCTGTCCATCCTGTTCGTGCTGTTCGCGTACCGGCCGGCCACGACATGGCCGGGCCTGGTCATCGTGCTCGCAGGTGTGCCGGTCTTCCTGCTGGCGAGGGGAGGACGATGGTGAGCTGGACCCCCGACCGCGAGGCGGCGCTGGCGCTGCTGCACCAATACACGAAGAGCGAGAGCCTTCGCCGGCATGCCTACGCGGTGGAGTCCGCGGTGCGCGGGTACGCGCGGCGCTTCGGCGAGGAAGAGGCGCTGTGGAGCGTCACCGCGCTGCTGCACGACTTCGACTACGAGCAATGGCCGTCGCTGGACGACCACCCCTACAAGGGCGTGGAGATCCTGAAGCAGCACGGCTACCCGGAGGTCGTGACGCGCGCCATCCTGTCGCATGCCGACTACAGCGGCGTGCCGCGCGAGAGCCTCCTCGAGAAGGCGCTCTATGCCTGCGACGAGATGTCCGGGTTCATCACGGCCGCGGCCCTCGTGCGCCCGTCGAGGAGCGTGATGGATCTCGAGCCGCCTTCGGTGAAGAAGCGGATGAAGGACAAGGCGTTCGCGCGGGCCATCTCGCGAGAGGACCTGGTGCGGGGCGCCGAGGAGCTGAACCTGCCGCTCGAGACGCACATCGCCAACGTCATCGAGTCGCTGCGCGCCGACGCCGACGCGCTCGGGCTCCGTGGCGGGTAGGGGCATTCCCCGACCCGCCTGAACCGCGGTTCGTCCCGGTCCGTATGTAGGCTGTAGTCGTACGCCAACCGCCGACGACCAACGGCAGGCCGAGCAGAGTCCCGTGCTTCACGCATCCCGAATTCCCGGTCGCGACACGATCCAGCATCCCGAGCGTCATTCCATGCGCGTCCTTCCGCTTCGTCCCCGTACCCGGAACCCGATCCGCGGTCGCCGGAACCCTGCCTGACCGTGTCGACACCAGCCAGCACCGCCGTGGTGACCCTGGACGACGTCACGGTCGTCTACGGCAGGAACGAGGCCCTCACCCAGGTGGCGGTGCAGTTCCCGCCCGGGGCCGTGGGCCAGCTGGGCCCCAACGGGGCCGGCAAGAGCACGATGCTCAAGGCGCTGCTCGGGTTCGTGGCGCCGACCAGCGGGCAGATGCAGGTGCTCGGCCTGGACGTGCGGCACAAGGCGCAGGAGATACGCGCGCGCATCGGCTACATGCCGGAGAACGACTCGCACATCCCGGGGATGAACGCGGTGACGTTTGTCGCCTATTGCGGTCAGCTTTCGGGCCTGCCGCCGGTGGACGCGATGCAGCGTGCGCACGAGGTGCTCTATTACGTGGGCCTCGGCGAGGCGCGCTACCGCAACGGCGAGACCTACAGCACCGGCATGAAGCAGCGCATAAAGCTCGCGCAGGCGCTCGTGCACGACCCAGACCTGCTGTTCCTCGACGAGCCCACCAACGGCATGGACCCCAAGGGCCGTGACGAGATGCTCGCCCTCATCCACGACCTCGGCCACAACAAGCGCGTCAACCTGATCCTCTCATCGCATCTGCTGCCTGACGTCGAGTTCACCTGCGACCACGTGATCGTGATGGACAAGGGCCGCATCGCCACCCAGGGGCCCATCGCGACACTGAAGGGAACGGGCGGCAGCGTGTTCGAGCTGCGGATCAAGGGCGACCTGTTGCGGTTCCTCGAGGCGCTGCACGCGCAGGGGCTCGAGGCGCACGGCACCGACGAGGATGTGATGCGGGTGCTGGTGCCCGCCGGACGGACGGCGCGCGACGTGTTCGCGCTGGCCTCGGCAGAAGGCATGCAGGTGCGTCACCTGCGTCCGAGCGTGCCGACGCTCGAGGACGTCTTCGTCGACGCCATCGAAGGAGGCGGCCGTGCCCATCCATGATCAGTCCTACCGGCGCTACACGGGCGAGAAGCGTCCCGTCAGCAGCGCGTGGCTGGTGATTGCCCGTGCCGGGCTGATGTCGTTCATCACGCGCCGGGCGTTCCTCGGGCTGCTGCTCGTGGCCTGGATCCCGTTCATCGTGCGTGCCACCCAGCTGTTCCTCGCCTCGAACTTCTCGCAGGCGGCGACGTTCCTCGCCCCGTCCACGCAGACGTTCCGCGACTTCCTCTCGCAGCAGGGCATCTTCGTCTTCCTCATCACGGTCTATGTCGGCTCGGGGCTCATCGCCAACGACCGGCGGGCGAACGCGCTGCAGCTCTACCTGTCCAAGCCGGTGACGCGCGCCGAGTACATCCTCGGCAAGATGACCGTCCTCGCGCTGTTCCTGCTGGCGGTCACCTGGCTGCCGGCGGTGCTGCTGCTCATCCTGCAGATCGCCTTCTCGGGCAGCTTCACGTTCCTCGCGGCGAACTCCTCGCTCATAGCCTCGGTCACGCTGTACTGCCTGTTGACGGTGATCGTGATCACCTTCGGCATGACGGCGTTGTCGTCGCTGTCGCGCAGCAGCCGCTTCGTCGGCATCATGTTCGCGGGCCTGCTGCTGTTCTCGGACGCGATGTTCAACGCGCTGCGCTTCATCACCGGCAGCACGGCGATCTCCTGGGTGTCGGTGCAGGCAAGCCTCGACCAGGTCGGCGACGTGATCTTCCGCCAGGCACCACGTCATCAGACGCCCGTCGCCGTGTCCTTCATCGTGCTGCTCGCCGTGGTCGTCATCTCGGTCTCGGTGCTCGAGCGGCGCGTCCGCGGCGTGGAGGTGGTGGCATGAGCGCCGCCATCATCACCGCCGACCACGTGTCGAAGTGGTACGGGCAGGTCATCGGCCTGAACGACGTCTCGGTGACGATCCCGGCGGGCATCACCGGCCTGCTCGGCCCCAACGGGGCGGGCAAGTCGACCTTCATGAAGCTCATCACCGGGCAGCTCAAGCCGAGCAAGGGCGCCGTGTCGGTGCTCGGCGCGCCGATCTGGAACAACCCGGCGGCCTACACGCGCATCGGGTTCTGCCCAGAACAGGACAGCTTCTACGAGCGCATGACCGGGCTGGACTGGGTGTCGGCGCTCGTCCGGCTGAACGGCTATTCAAGTACCGAGGCGAAGGATGCGGCGATACGCGCGCTCGACGCGGTCGACCTGATGCCCGCGGCCGGCAAGAAGATCGGCGCCTACAGCAAGGGCATGCGGCAGCGCGTGAAGCTGGCGCAGGCCTTCGTGCACGACCCGGACCTGCTGATCCTCGACGAACCACTCACGGGCATGGACCCGTTGATGCGCCGTCGCACGATCCGCATCATCCGCGAATGGGCGCGCGACGGCCGCAGCGTGCTCGTCTCGAGTCACATCCTCCACGAGGTGGAGGCGATGACGAGCAACGTGCTCCTCATCAACAACGGCCGTATCCTCGCCGAGGGCGACGTCCACGACATCCGGGCGCTCATCGATCACCATCCGCACACGGTGCACATCCGCGCCGAACGGCCCCGCGACCTCGCCCGCGAGTGCCTGTCGTACGCGTACGTGCGCAGCCTGCGGTTCGAGGGCGACGCGCTCGTGGTGGAGACCGATCAGCCCGACGTCTTCTACACGCAGCTCACGAGCCTTGCGGCCGCCGAGACGTACGGGCGCATCGACGAAGTGACCTCGCCCGACGACAACCTGGCGGCGGTGTTCGGGTACCTGGTCAAGTAGCGGGGACCGGGGACCGGGTGCCGGGTGCGGGTGCCGGGTGCGGGGGCCGAAGCCGGCTGGAGGCACCAGAGCATCGATCATGCTTTCGGTTCGAGGGACCGTACGAGCCGGTGCAACAGGGCACCGACGCGGTCGGCTGTGTCGAACAGATGCCGTAGCACGTCGGGCGGCAGGTAGCCGAGGCGTTCGATCAGCGAGAGGAGCGTGGTGACCTCATTGAGTGAGCCACGGGCCATGTGGAGAAAGCGAACGTAGTCTGGTCTGCTACCGCGACCGTAGCCTTCGGCGATGTTGCTGGGGATCGACACGGCGGCCTTGCGGATCTGCAATCCGATCCCGAAGCGTTCATCCGGCGGCAGGCCGGGAGCGGCACGCAGTGTGAGGACGGCGAGGTCCATGGCACGTTGCCAGGACTCGAGGCTTCGATAGGTGGCCAAGGGTGTCAT
>JAEYZV010000401.1 GCA_023427865.1 Acidobacteriota bacterium | reverse complement strand
GCACGCCACGCGGGAATCCAGCAGGCGACGAGTGCCGCCGCGACGATGGTGGACACCGTGACGCCGAGCACGATGGGGTCCGTCGCGCGCACCCCGTACAGCTCGCTCGCGAGCAGGCGTGCAGCGGCGATGGCGCCGGCGATACCGATGCCCAGGCCGACGGCCAGCTCGCGCATGCCACCCGCGAGCACCTGGCGCACGATCGCACCGCGCACCGCGCCAAGCGCCATGCGGATGCCGATCTCCCGTTGTCGCGTCGCCACCCCGTACGCCATCACGCCATAGATGCCGACGCACGCGAGCAGCAGCGCCGCAGCGGCGAAGCCGCCGAGCAATCCGAGCACGACCTTCCGCTGGAGTAACGAGCTCGCGCGGGTCTCGTCGAGGGCCCGTGGGTTGGCGAGCGCCACGCCTGCGTCGATCGCGGCAAGTTCCCGTCGCACGTCCTCCACCATTGCGCGCGGCGCTCCCTGCGTGCGCACCGCGAACGAAAGCCGTCCAAGGTCGAACGTGAACGGTACCCACGCGAACGGCCTGCGCTCGCCGTCGAGCCGCCTGTCGACGATGTCGGCGATCACGCCGATGATGCGCCACTCGCCACCCTGGATGCGGAGCACCTCGCCAACGGCATCGCCTTCGGGGAAGTAGCGGCGGGCCGTGGTCTCGCTGATCACGGCAACGCGACTGCCTTGGCCCGCGGTGTCGGCGTCCGAGACCAGCCGTCCCGCGCGAAGACGCGCGCCGAGCGCTTCGAGATAGCCAGCCGACACGAAGTCGAGCCGTCCGACCGTCTGGCCATCATCGCCGTCCGATCCGGGCCGGCTGAAGTATTCGCCCGAGCCGCCGCCGCTGAAGGGAATCGCCAATCCGGTGCCGGCCGCCTCCACCTGCGGCAACGCACGCAGACGTTCGAGGAGCATGGAGACGAAAGCCAGCCGCTTCTCGAACGGCTCGTACGAGGCGCGCGGCAGCGAGACGTCGAATGCGAGGACACGTTCGGCATCGAAGCCCGCATCCACGCGTGACGTGTTGGCCAGACTCCTGAGCAGCAGCCCGGACACGACGACGAGCACGACGGTGAGCGCCACCTGCGCGATGACCAGCGCCGACTGGGCGCGCCGATGCCCGGCGGCGGTCGCTCTCCGGCTGCCTTCGCTGATGGCGAGCGCCAGGCCTGCGCGTCGGGCCCGCGTGGCGGGCGCGAGGCCGAACAGCACGCCGGTGCCCAGCGTGAGCAGCGCCGACGCGACGAGCACTCGCGTGCTGATGTGAGGCGTGAACGCCAGGGGCAGCGTCGTGGCGATCAGCTGGCGCAGCAGGCGCACGCCGGCGACCGCGACGACGAGTCCGGCGGCGCCGCCGAGGGCGGCCAGCGTGAGGCTCTCGGTCAACAGCTGCCGGACCAGGCGCCCTCCGGACGCCCCGTGTGCCGCCCGCGTCGCGAGTTCCTGCTCGCGCCTCCGCCCCCTCGCCAGCACGAGGTTCGCGACGTTCGCGCAGGCGATCAGCAGGAAGCTCGACACGGCACCGAGCAGCAACAGAACGGGCGTCCGCGTGAGCTGCCCGAGCAGGGGCCTCGACCGGCTGGACGAGCACGCCCCACTCCTGCTTGTAGGCGGGGTACTCGGGGGCGAGCCGGGCCTTGATCGTGCGCAGCTCGGCGTTGGCCGACGCGAACGTCGCCCCGGGCGCGAGCCGTCCGAACACCATCGCCCAGTGCTGGTCGCGGACCGTGCGTCGGCTGCCCGGCGCGAGCACCGCCGGTACGAAGAACGAGTCGGTCGGGATCACCCACGCGTCGCGCGGCAGCACGCCAATCACCGTTCGCGGGACCTCGTCGAGCACGATGCGAGTCCCGAGGACGTCACGACCTCCGAAGCGCGTCCGCCAGAAGTCTTCGGCGAGGATCACGACGTCGGTGGGTCCGCCGGGTCGATCCTCTTCGGGAAGGAAGCCGCGGCCGAGGAGTGCCGGCACGCCGAGCACGTTCAGGAACTCGTGCGACACCTCCATGCCGGTGAGCCGTTCGGCACCCGACTCGCCGCGCAGGTTGTAGGCAACCGGATTGGTCAGCGCGATTGCCGAGAACTGCGTCTGGTGCTCGCGCCAGTCGAGGAACGCGCCGCCCGACGCATTGTTGGTGCCGCCGTCGGGCCTCGTCTCCCAGAGGATGGCCAGGCGTTCCGGCTCGGGCAGCGGCAGCGGCCGGAGCAGCATCGCGTCGAGCAGGCTGTAGATGGCGGTGTTCGCGCCGATCCCGAGCGCGAGCGTGAGCACCGCCGCAACCGTGAACGCCGGGCTGCGCGCGAGGAGGCGCAGGCCTACGCGCGCGTCCTGCACGAACTCGTCGGCGCGTCGCCGCACCCGGCGGTTCCGCTCCACGGTTCTGTCGATTCGCGCGCATGCGCCCTGGTGTCGTGCGCGGTCGCCGAACTCGCGCGCCGCCCGTGCCGCGGCCTCCTGGTCGGTGAGCCCTTCACGCCGCAATGCATCGGCACGCATCTCGATGTGGAAGGCGACTTCCTCGTCGCACTCCGCGCGCATGTCGTCGGGCGTCCGCTCGGCGAATCGGAACACCCGCTTCACGCCCCACGGCCGCATCACGCACCTCCTGCGGGCTCGATCACCCGGGAAACCGCCGCTGCGTAGCGTCGCCACGTGGACACCTCGTCGCGCAGCTGACGGCGTCCGGCGTCCGTAAGGCTGTAGTACTTCGCCTTCCTGTTGTTCTCGGACACACCCCACTCGGCTTCTACCCAGCCTCGGGCCTCGAGCCGATGCAGCGCCTGGTAGAGGGCGGCGTCCTCCATGGCGAGCACGCTGTCGGTGCGCTCGCGAATCCAGCGCGAGACGGCGTAGCCGTGGGCGGGCGCGTCCTGCAGCGCCCGGAGGATCAGCAGGTCGACCGTCCCCTGCAGCAGCGAAAGCGGTCCGTGGCCCATGGCCGCCATTGACGTGGGCGCGGGCCGGTTTGTTCCCTCATCACGTGAGGGGAGCGGGGATCGTGGGCGACGCCACGTCGCCTTTGGGAGTGGTCAGCGGGTGCGGCGGGCTGGCGAGCGACGTCGAGGCGGGGGCATCAGGCGGATGCGTTCCCACGCGAGCAGCAGGGCGCCTCGCACCTCCGGTTCGCGCGCCGCCGGCAGCGCCACGCTCGTGGCGCCCTGACGGCCCCACG
>JAEYZV010000549.1 GCA_023427865.1 Acidobacteriota bacterium | reverse complement strand
GCTGCTGCAGCAGCGCCGCCACCTCGTGCACGATGCGGGCGACGTCCACCCGGGCGCGTGTGACCCGCTGCGGTCCGGCATAGGACAGGAAGTTCTTGATGATGTCGTTGAGCCGCTGCGACTCGCGCATGACGATGTCGAGCAGCCGCGCGTGGTCGTCGCGCAGGTCGAGCTCCTTGCGCAGCAGCTGGATGGAACCGCTCATCGAGGCGAGCGGATTGCGGATCTCGTGCGCGATGCCTGCGGCCATCTCCCCGACGGCCGCGAGCCGTTCCTGGCGCTGGCGCTCGCCTTCCTTCTGGTTGATCAGCGTCAGATCCTGGAACGTCACGAGCTGCCCGGCCCGGTGACCGCCGACGATGAGCAGCGGCGCCACCGTCGCCCCGAGTTCGATCACGGTTCCATCGACGCGCGTGTACGTGCATTCGAGACGCACGGGCATGCCCGCCGCCGATTCGGCCATGCACGACAGTGGCAGGACGTCGCTGATCGCCTGGCCGAGCACGTGCTCGGCACGCACGCCCATGATCGCCTCGGCCGTCCGATTGAACAGCACCACCGAACCGTGCGCATCGGTCACGATGAGGCCGCCCGCCATGCTGTCGATGACGCGCTGGCTCAACGTCGTGAGGTCGGCCAGGCTCGTGGTCGCCCTGGCGAGATCTGCGCCGGTGCGCGACAGCGACTCGGCGAGGTGGCCGACGAGCAGGGCGACGGCGATCGAACCGCCGACGTTGGCGAGCACGGTGTAGCCCGCCAGCGGCGCAAGCGGAAGCGATGCGCGCTTGAGGGGCTCGAGCAGCGGGGCGGGCACCGGCACCCACCCGTACTGGGCCGCCGCGACCGTCACGAACCCGGCCCCGAGGAACGCCGCCACGCGCAGACCCTGCATGCGGCCGCCGAGCACACTCGCGGCAAGCACCGGCAGCAGCATCAGCGGCGTGTACGAGCTGAAGAGGCCACCGGTACACCACACGACGGCGAGCACGACGAACACGTCGGCGGCAAACTGCGCCGTGACCAGCGACCGTGAGGGCCGATCGCCGGCCAGGAGGCTCACGCCGCTGCTCAGGAGCGGCACCACCGGCAGCACACCGAGCCAGAACGCCTGGCGCAAGTCGCCCTGCCCGGCGGTGAACGCGGCGAGCGGGGCGATGATCGCGACGGCCACGAGGGCGCGCAGGCCGGCGAGCCAGACGAGCGCCGACCCGCGGGGCCGCGCCGGCCACGCAATCGGGTCGGCAGGGGCCAGTGAAGGATGCGCGACAGCAGCGGGTAGCGTCGACACGTCAGGTCAGCTTGGAGATGAGGTCGAAGATCGGCAGGTACATCGAAATCACGATGCCGCCGACGATGACGCCGAGGAACGAGATCATGACGGGCTCGAGCAGCGTCAGCAGGCCGGCCACCGCCGTGTCGACTTCGTCCTCGTAGAAGTCGGCGATCTTGGACAGCATCATGTCGAGCGCGCCGGTAGCCTCGCCCACGCCGATCATCTGGGTGACCATGGGCGGAAACACCTTGGTGTCCTGGAGCGGCTTGGAGACCGTCTCGCCGCGCTCGATGCTGGCGCGCGTCGCCATGATGGCGTCCTCGATGATGGCGTTGCCAGCGGTGCGCGCGGTGATCTCGAGGCCGTCGAGCAGGGGGACGCCGGAGCTGATCAGCGTCGACAGCGTGCGGCAGAATCGCGCCACGGCGACCTTCCGCAGGATGAGACCGAGGATCGGCGCCTTGAGCAGCAGCGCGTCGATGGCGTGACGCCCCTGGTCGGTCCTGTAGTAGGTGCGAACGGCGAAGGCGAGGCCGGCGAGCCCCATGATGATGAACGCGCCGTACGAGACCAGCCCGTTGCTCATGGCGATCACCACGCGCGTGGGCAGCGGCAGCTGGGCGCCGAGCCCGGCGAACATCTGCGCGAACGTCGGGATGACCTTCCACAGGATCACGGCCACCACGACCGCCGCAATGATGATCACGGCGACCGGGTAGATCATCGCCGACTTCACCTGCGAGATCAGCTTGACGTTCTTCTCGATGTAGGTCGCGAGGCGCTTGAGGATCGTGTCGAGGATACCGCCCGCCTCGCCCGCCTGGATCATGTTGGTGAAGAGCGCATCGAACGTGCGCGGCTGCTTGCGCATCGCCTCGGCGAGCGACATGCCGCTCTCGACGTCCTCGCGCACCTTCAGGATCGTCGCCGCGAACCTCTTGTGCGGCTCCTGACGCCCGAGGATGTCGAGGCACTGCACGAGCGGCAGGCCGGCGTCGATCATCACGCTGAACTGCCGCGTGAAGATGGCGAGGCTCTTGGCTGGCACCTTGCCGCCGGCCTTCGCCGCCCCGCCACGCGCCTTGACCTTCACGGGGTCGATGCGCGTGATCAGGATCTGCTCACGCCTCAGCGCGGCGACCGCCGCCTCGAGCGACTCGGCCTGCCGCTCGCCGGCGATCGCCTCACCACCGCGGGTCCGTCCAGAGAACGCAAACGCCTGCATCAGTTCACCCTTCGCAGTCGGCCTTGGGCATGCAGCCGTCGGCCTTCGTCAACAACACGGCCTTGGGCCGTCGGCCGTCGGCCGTCGGAACCCGGCACCAGCACCCGATACCCGCTACCCGTTACCCGCTACCCGT
>JAEYZV010000532.1 GCA_023427865.1 Acidobacteriota bacterium | reverse complement strand
GTCCACCAGCCACGCGACGTCGCCTGGCAGGTCGTGCAGCAGCGTCGCGGGCGCGTCCGTCATCGCGGGGTCCTCCCCGAGCACGCGCCGGAGCGCGGCATGCTTGTCGGTGCCGCTCACCAGCACGACGGTCGCCCGCGCTGCGCGGATGGTGGCGGGGGTGAGCGTGAGGCGCCACGCGTCGGCCGCGGGCACGTGCACGGCGGCGGCGAACGCAGCCGCGCCGTCACGCGCTTCGTCGGCCAACAACGGCGAGCCCGGGAACAGCGACGCGGTGTGGGCATCGGCACCCATCCCGAGCAACAGGACGTCCATCGCCGGCGTGTCGCGGTCCTGCGCGCGCGCGAGTGCGCGCAGCAACTCGTCGTACCGGGCGGCCGCGACGTGCGGCTCGAGCTCTCCGGCCATGCGATGGACCTGTGCCTCTGGAATCGGCACCGCCGACAGCAGTGTCTCGCGCGCCAGACGGTAGTTGCTGTCGGCGTGATCGGGCGGCACCATCCGCTCGTCCCCGAACCACGCGTGGACGTGCGCCCAGCCTTCGAACGGCGACGAGGCGAGCCTGCGGTACAGCGCCGCGGGAGTGCGTCCGCCGGCCAGCGCGAGATGAGCCTCACCGCGCCAGGCGAGCGCCGCTTCGAGCAGCGCCAGGACCTCTGCCGCCGCCAACGCCGCAAGTGCATCGGCCGACGACGCGAGCCGCAGCACGGCTCCGCGTGGCATGCCGACGACGGTCATGGGCGTCGCCACGCGCGGCCATCGCGCTCGAGCAGTTCGTGCGCCTCCTCGGGCCCCCACGAGCCGGCCTCGTAGTCGACCGCCGGGCTCCCCGCCTGCCACGTCTCGAGGATGGGCATCACGGCCCGCCACCCGACCTCCGTGCTGTCGGCCCGGTGAAACAGCGTCTGGTCGCCCGTGAGCGCGTCGTACAACAGCGTCTCGTAGCCGGTCGATGGGGACTCCCTGAACGCCTCGTCGTACCGGAAGTCCATCGCCACCGTCTTCAGATCGAGTGTCTGCCCCGGAACCTTCGCGTCGATGTGCAGCGTGATGCCGCCCTCGGGCTGCACACGAATCACGAGCACGTTCGAGTTGAGGCAGGGGACGCACGTGCCGCGGAACATCATGAACGGCGGCTGCCGGAACTGCACGGCGATCTCGGAGACCCGGCGCGCGAGCCGCTTGCCGGTACGGAGGTAGAACGGCACGCCCGCCCACCGCCAGTTCTCCACATGCAGCCGCATGGCCACGTACGTCTCGGTGGACGACCCGCTCGGGACCTTGTCCTCGTCGAGGTAGCCTCGCACGCGCTCGCCGCCCACCTCGCCGGCCAGGTACTGGGCGCGCACGACGTCGCGCTCGACCATCGCCGGCGTGAGCGGCGTGATGGCCTGCAGCACCTTCAACCGCTCGTCGCGCACGTCGTCGGCCTCGAAGGAGATGGGGGGCTCCATGGCCGTCAGCGCGAGCAGCATGAACAGATGGTTCTGCACCATGTCTCGCAGCGCGCCCGCGCGATCGTAGTAGCCGCCACGCGAACCGATGCCGTCCGCCTCGGCGACCGTGATCTGCACGTGGTCGACGTACCGGCGGTTCCAGATCGGCTCGAAGATGCTGTTGGCGAACCTGAAAATCATCAGGTTCTGCACGGTTTCCTTGCCAAGGTAGTGGTCGATCCGATAGACCTGCCGCTCCCCCATCACGTCGGCGAGCTGGCGGTTGAGCGCCTGCGCCGACTCGAGGTCGTGGCCGAACGGCTTCTCGATCACCACGCGCCGCCACCCGCCCGCGGCCTTCTCGTCGAGGAGGCCCGCGCGCCCGAGTTCGGCGGCGATCGCGCCGAACAGCTGCGGCGGCGTCGCGCAGTAGAAGAGCGCGTTGCCCTTCGTCCCGTGCGCGGCGCCGAGCGCCTCGAGTTGCGCCGCGATGTCGGCGTAGAGCTCCGGTTGCTCCAGATCGCCGGCGACGACGGCGATCCGCTCGCTGAACCACGTCCGCTCGTCGTCGGTCAGCGGCGTGCCGACGTGTTCGTCGGTCGCCGTGAGGAGTTCCTCGACAAAGCCCGCGGCCTGCTCGGGCGTGCGCGTCACGCCGAGGAACGCGAACGCGTCGGAGATCGCGCCCGATCGGCGCAGGTTGACGAGCGCCGGCAGCAGCTTGCGTCGTGTCAGGTCTCCGGTTGCACCGAACCCCACGAACACCGCCGGGTCGGCGGGCGCGATCGGCGTGCGACGGGATCGCGGCGCGGCTGCTGCGGTCGTCACCGGTACGCGGCCTCCACTGCCGCGCGCAGCGCGTCGAGGCCGCGTGCCACATCGGCACCGATGTGGACGCGCAACGCACGTCGTCCACGCTCCTCGAGCACACCGAAATCGCCGCGCGCCTGTGCCGCCTTCACCACGCCGAACGTGAACGACCGGCCCGGCACCTGGAGGTCACGTGCGTCGTCGCACGTGATCTGGAGGAAAACGCCCGTGTCGGGTCCTCCCTTGTAGGCCTGTCCCGTCGAGTGGAGGAAGCGCGGGCCGAAGCCGAGGCACGTGGCGACCGCGGACCGCCGGTGGATGAGGCCGCGCACTTCCTGCACGGCCGCAACGTTGCCGTCGGTCATGTCCAGGTACGCGAGGAGCGCGACGTAGTCGCCGGGCGCGATGCGGCCGATGTGCGCGCGAATGGCGTCGGCAGGCGTCGCCACCGTGCCGAGCGCGCGCGCATTGGCGGCGTCCGTGTAGATCGCCATCGCGGCGTCGGCGACGAGCGGCTCCTCGGAGGGAAGCGAACCCTCGCGTTCGAAGGCATCGGTCAGGGCGCGCGTCTTCACCTTGCTCGCCTCGACGTCGGGCTGGTCGAAGGGATTGATGCCGAGCACGGCGCCGGCGACCGCTGTGGCGATCTCCCACCGGAAGAACTCCTGCCCGAGCGCGTAGGCGTCGCGCACGTCGATCTGCACGACCGGCTGGCCCACGCGATTGAGCTGCTCGACGAACGCGTCCTGTTCCGGATCGACGTCGGTCGCGAGCCGTACGTAGACGAACAGCCTGTCGTCACCGTACGCCTCGGGCGCGCTTCGCGGCTCGAGGTCGACGGGGATGATTGCCGTGCCGTTCTTGCCCGTGGACTCGGCGACGAGTTGCTCGAGCCAGGCGCCGAGCGGCGCGATGCCTGGCGATGCGACGATCGTGAGCTTGTCGCGCCCCGCACGTGCGGCCTCGCCGATCACCACGCCGAGCGCCACGCCGGGGTTGGCCGCCGCGTCCTCACGGCGACATTCCTCGGCCATCCGCGCGGCCTCGTCGAGCAGCCGCGCCAGGTCGATGCCGATCAGCGCAGCGGGCACCGTGCCGAACGCCGACAACACGGAGAACCGCCCGCCGACCGTCGGTTCGCCGAACACCACCGCACGGAAGCCGTCGCGTTCGGCGACCTTCTGCATCTGCGATGCCGGATCGGTGATGGCGACGACGTGCCGGCCGGCCTGCGCCTCCCCAACCTCCTGCCGCAGGCGATCGAAGAAGTAGGCGAGGAACACGTTCGGCTCGAGCGTGCTGCCCGACTTGCTGGCGACGAGCACGAGCGTGCGCCGCAGATCCACGGCCTCGTCGAACCGCCGCACCTGTGCCGGATCGGTCGAGTCCAGGACGTGGAGACGTGGCGCGCCATGGCGGCTGCCGATGACGCGTGCGAGTACCTCCGGCCCGAGGCTCGAACCGCCCATGCCGAGCAACAGCACGTCGGTAATCCCCTCGGCAGCAATGGCTTCGGCGAGTTCGGTCCGGGCGGTGAGCTCCGGGCGCTGTGCCTCGATGATCCCGAGCCAGCCGAGCCACTTCTCCTCGCCGCTGTCGGTCCAGAGCGTCGCGTCCCTGCTCCAGAGACGCCCGACGCGCCGCTCCTCGGTCCACTGCTGGAGCGTGCGGGCGATTGCCTCGCCGAGCGAGGCCGGATGTACGGAATGCAGTGAGGGAGTCACGGGCACAAGTGTAGCCTGTAGATCTCACGTAGCCGGTCCGTGCGGCAGCCGCATCGCGGCCCGACCGTCGCGCAGAGCCCGACGGCTGCGTACATCGCTGGAGACACGACACGTGGCCCTCGAGGAATACAGACGCAAGCGCGACTTCACGAAAACGCCGGAACCGGCCGGCGACACGAAGGCGAAGGCTCGCAGTGAGCCGAAGCGCTTCTTCTGCGTGCAGAAGCACCTGGCAACGAACCTCCACTACGACTTCCGCATCGAGCACGACGGCGTGCTGCTCTCGTGGGCGGTTCCGAAGGGCCCGTCCCTCGATCCCGCCACCAAGCGCCTGGCGATGCACGTCGAGGATCACCCGATCGAATACGGTGAGTTCGAGGGCGTCATCCCTGAAGGCTATGGCGCGGGCGTCGTGATGCTGTGGGACGTCGGCACGTGGGAGCCGGAGACCGACGACGTGGATGCCGCGCTGGAGAAGGGCGACCTGAAGATGCGGCTCGACGGCTACAAGCTGAAAGGCTCATGGGTGCTCGTCCGCACGCGCGGCTGGGGCGGGCGCTCGCGCGAAAAGGACGACGGGCGCTCGTGGCTGCTGATCAAGCACAAGGACGAGTGGGCCGGTGATCTCGACATCACCGAGTTCGCGCCCAACAGCGTCAAGACCAGCGGCTCGTTCCGCGACATCCTCGCGCAGGACGCGCCGGACGTCTGGCTGAGCAACAAGGGCTCCACCGGCGACCCGTCTCTCGAGACGCTCGCGGAGGTGCTGAGAAAGCTCGACAAGATCGAGCCGCTGCCAAGAGAGAAGAAGGCCGCGCCGTCGCCCCGCAAGCGAACCACGAAGCACAAGTAGGCCGCGACCTACCGATCGACGATCGCGACCGAGACACCGACCTGCTTGTCGGCGACGAAATGCGGGAACGCCGCGACGACGCGGCCGTCCGAGGCGTCGATGCCGTTGTAGTCGCCGAACGGCACCTCCGCAATGGTCCTGAACGCCGGCAGCGGCACGGCCGTCTGCGCCCACGTACGGCCACCATCCTCGCTGCGCGCCAGGACCACGCGGGTATCGCTCGTCTTTGCGTCGAGCCTGTCGTGGTAGACGACGTGCAGCTGCCCGTCCGACGGATCGACGGCGAGCCACACGAAGAACTGATGGCGTCCGCTGCCAATCGAATCGGCGTTGACGCGGACGGGCGCACTCCACGTCTGCCCGCGATCGGATGACGAGGTCACGAAGACGTCGGGATCGCCGTGGCGCTCGTCGATCCACGCCACGTAGACGGTTCCACGGCGCGACCCCGACGACACGTCCACGACGGTGACCGGCATGCCGTTGCTGCGCGACAGCTGGGGGATGTCGATGTCCCAGCCACCCGGGATCTCCGTGACGAGGCGGTCGGTGCCGAAGGTGAGTCCGCCGTCGTCCGACCTGTCGATCACCAGCCCGGCGGGCCCCGACCACGCGACGTACACCTCGCCGTCAGGTCCGGCTGCCGGCACCGCACCCTCGACGGTATCGTCGTCGTCCAGGCAGGTTCCCTGCCGGTCCGAGATGCGCAGGGGCGCCGCAAACGATCGGGCACCATCGCTGGATCTCGAGAAGTGAATCTCGGTGCGGCAGTCCGGCCGCTTGCTGCCGTATTCGTCGAAGCGCGTCCACGCGACGTACACGTGGCCGCGATGAGGTGACCGCACGCTCCTGTCGACGCCCGGCCACGGCTTGTCTTCGAACGGGGCGACGGTGTTCCGGTGATCGACGACCGGCACGGGCGCGTGCCAGCCACGCGGCGCGGGGTCGGCACGACGGACGAAGACGCCGTTGCGTGCCAGCGGCGGCCGCGGCACGCGCAACCCGTCGAACGAGATGTAGCTGTGATACAGCGTGCCGTCCGGACCGAACACCACCGCATCATCCCCCTGCGTGCTGCGGCGCTCGGGGTTGGCGGCGACCTCCTCGACCCACGTGCGGCCCCCGTCGCGCGACACGAAGAGCACGTTGGTCACGCGTGTGCCGCCGGGCCTGTTGATCTGGTAGGCAGACACCACGATGTGATCGCGATCGGTCGGATCGATGGCGACCGAGACTTCGGCCGTGTTCGGCGCGTCCGGTTCGGTCAGCCGCACGACACGCATGTCGGAGCCCTGCATGGCTGCGCCCGACGCGAGGCCGGCCGCCAGCAATCCGGGGACGAGGACGGGAAGCACGCGCATCGCCGCGCAGCATACAGGCATCGCGCGCGAGACACGCTCCGATTTCCAACGGTCATGCCGGTTCCCCGCTCTGGCGTCCGGGGTCCGGGGTCCGGGGTCCGGGGACGGGGTGACCGGGTTCAGGGGATTCGGTCCCGGGTTCCCAGGCATCCACAGCAGGCACCCGACAGCACGCACCCGGCACCCGACACCCGGTACCCGGCACCCGCTTCCTATATGCTCCTTCCCGTGACGCGAGGCCGCCGACGAGCGCTTTGGGCGATGGCACTGGCGCTCACGGCGATCGCCGTATCGCTCATGGCGCGGCCCGCGCCGCCCGTCTTCCTTCCGGCGGTGGACGGGCAGCCCCGCCTGTGGCGTGGCGCGTACCACGTGCACTCCACGGTCTCGGACGGCAGCGGCTCCTCCGACGAGGTCGCGCGCGCGGCGGCCGACGCCGGCCTCGACTTCGTGATCCTCACCGACCACGGCGATGCGACCCGCCCGCCGTCGCCTGCACGCTACGTGCACGGTGTGCTGCTCGTCGACGCCGTCGAGATCAGCACCGACAGCGGGCACTACGTGGCGCTCGGCCTGCCGGCCTCGCCGTATCCGCTCGCCGGTGAGGGTCGTGCCGTGGCCGAAGACGTGGCCCGACTGGGCGGCATCGGCATCCTCGCCCACCCGGACTCGCCCCGGCCCGCCCTCGCCTGGCACGACCCGTCAGTGCCTGCTGACGGGTTCGAGTGGGTCAATGCCGACACGATGTGGCGCGGCACCAGCGCGGCGCATCTGTTCGCGCGGCTCTTCACGTACCCGATCGCGCCCGCCGGGTCGCTCGCCGGGCTGGCCTCCTGGCCCGGCACGCTCTTCGAGTCGCGCGACACGCCGCGGCATGGCGCCACGCTCGCACTGGCCGCCGTGGATGCCCACGCGCGCATCGGCTGGACGCGATCCGCCGACCCGATCGAGGGAGGCGCGACGCTGGTGCGCTTTCCGTCCTATCGCGCCATGTTCGGGACGTTCGGGCTGCTGGCGCCGTGGGAAGGAGCCGCGCCGACCGGCCAGGCCCGCCAGGACGCCGACGCGCTGCTCGGGCTGTTGCGCAAGGGACTCGTGTACAGCGGTGTCTTCAGCATGGCCGACCGTCCCTGGCTGGCGTTCGCCTTCGTCGGGGGCGGCGGCGCGGCGGCGCGCGGCGCTGCCACGCTTTCGGTGCGCAGCAACGGTCCAGCGGGCAGCGTGCTCCGGGTGAGACGGAACGGGCAGGTGTGGCAGGAGGTCGCCGAGGCGAACGCGACGTTCGCACTCGCGCCCGACGACACGCCTGCCGTGTACAGAGCGGAGCTCTGGCTGCCGCACCGCCGCGGCTGGCCCGATCTTCCGGTCGCCGTGAGCCAGGCTCTCGCGCACAACGTCGACCGGCGAGCGGGGGCACAGGGACAGGACGCGTCGGCGGTCCCGCCGAGGCCGGACGAG
>JAEYZV010000470.1 GCA_023427865.1 Acidobacteriota bacterium | reverse complement strand
AGGTCATCCTGGTGACCTTGTCGCCGCCCATGGCCTTGACGACCGCGTCGATCACGGCCTTAGCCTTTGCCGAATCGCCCTGCGACCCCGCCGGGGCGGCCTGTGCGCCCGGATCCGCTGGCGCGGCCGGCTCCTGCGCAAACGCCACGCCCGTCGTCGCCACGCTCACCCATGCGGCCAGCGCCGCGGTCCTGATGATGTGCTGCTTCATGTGAGTGCCCTTTGCCAGTCGATGCATGCGTCGGTCGAGATCGCGTGAGTCGACGTCCGACTTGTGTCTTCTGACTTCTGACTTCTGACTTTCCCTGCCAGCCCCTTCCCAGTGGGCTCGGTACCATTGGACGACGTCAGCCGGGCAGAAGTGGTTAAGCCGCAGCTAAAAGATCGTTAAGGATGCAAAATCGGACGGCGCCCCAGGCTGTAGGCTCCAGGTCGATGCAGCGAGCGTCGGGTGCGGTCGTGGGAGCCGGCGCGGCCGGGCTGATGGCCGCCATCGCGGCCGCGCGCGCTGCGCCGGGGCTCGACGTCGTGGCGCTCGATGGCGCGGCACGGCTCGGCGCGAAGATCCTCATCGCCGGTGGCGGTCGCTGCAACGTCACGCACCACGCCGTCGACGAGCGCGACTTCAACGGCTCGACGCCGGCGGCCATCCGTCGCGTGCTGCGTGGCTTCGACGTGAATGCCACGATCGCGTTCTTCGCAGCCGAGGGCGTGACGCTCGTGCGAGAGGCCACCGGCAAGCTGTTCCCGGTGAGCAATCGCGCACAGGACGTGCTGCAGGCCCTGCTCGGTGCGGCACAACGCGCAGGCGTCACGTTGCATCACCCCTGCCGCGTGACGGCGATTCGCTTGAGCGGCGACACGGGGTTCGACCTCGAGACGACCAGGGGGCCATGGCAGGCTCGCAGCGTGATCGTCGCCACCGGCGGCTGCAGCGTGCCGAAGACGGGCTCGGACGGTGGGGGGTACGCCATGCTGCGCACGCTCGGCCTGCCGCTGACCCCGCGCATCTTCCCCGCGCTCGTACCGCTCACCCTGCCCGACGGTGATCCCCTGCGAGCGCTCTCGGGCGTCGCCACCGATGTCGGCCTGACGGTGGTATCGGGCACCGGCCGGCACCTGCGGCGCGTCTCCGGGGCGCTGCTCTGCACGCACCTGGGGATTTCGGGGCCCGCGGTCCTCGACGTGAGCCGCCACTGGCAGGCGGCGCGCGACGAGGATCCGGACGCTTCGCTGCAGGTCGACTGGATGCCGGCGATTGCACCCGCGGACCTCGACGGCCGATTGCAGCAACACGGCGGCCGGCCCATCCGCCGGGCGCTCGCGCCGCCGCTGCCGGAGCGGCTGGCCGAGGCGCTCTGCGCGCTCGCGGGCGCGCAGGCGGACCATCCTGCCGCCACGCTGCCGCGCGACGTCCGGAAGCGACTCGTCGCCCTGTGCACCGGCTACCCGCTGCGGGTGACCGGCACCCGCGGATTCGGGGTCGCCGAGGTCACGGCGGGGGGCGTGCCGCTTGCCGCCCTCACGTCAGGCCTGGAGGCACGCGCGTGTCCAGGCCTGTTCCTCTGTGGCGAGGTGTGCGACGTGGACGGACGAATCGGCGGGTTCAACTTCCAGTGGGCCTGGGCCAGCGGCACGACGGCCGGCCGCGCGGCGGCGGCGCGCGTCCTCCCCTTGCAGGTGCGTGTGCCACGATGACTTCTTCGATGCTCCTCCGTCCGACTGCGCCTCGCCTGTTCCTGATCCTCGTCGCGCTCGTCAGCGCCTGGGGCATCACGCCGGCGGGCCGGCAGGTCCCTGCGACGCCTCCGCTGCTCTGGGAAGGGCACCACGGGACGACACGACTCGCCCTGTTCGGGACGATCCACGTACCGGATGCCCGCGTCCTCGCACTGGCCCCACAGGTGCGGGCGGCGTTTGCCCGCGCCGACCGGGTGGTGACCGAGATCGCGCTGGATCCGGCCACCCAGGCCCGCATGGCCAGCGCGCTCATGCTGCCCGCCGATCAGCGGCTTCGTGCGATCATCGGCGATGCACGGTTCGCCCGGCTCGAAACGCAGGTGCGACACGCGGTGGCGTCCCGCGCGCCGGCGATTGCGCCGGTGCTCGTCGGCATGCTCGATCGGTTGAAGCCCTGGGCGGCGCTGGCACAGCTGGCGACGCTCGACTACCTGCCCGACATGCTCGAGGGCAAGGTGGCACTCGACGCCCAGCTCTACGCCGACGCCAAAGCCGCCGGCAAGCAGGTCGGAGGTCTCGAGACGGTGGCCGAGCAGGCGGGCACGTTCGACGCGTTCACGGCAGACGAGCAGGCATCGCTGCTCGATGCGGCACTGGCGGAGCTCGAGACGCCCGATGACGGCATCGACACGGCTTCCCTCGTGCAGTGGTACCTGGACGGCGACGCCGAGAAGCTCGCACGCGCGCTAGCGCACACGCCGGGAGACGACGCGCTGGCGAGGAAGTTCGAAACGGAGGTGCTCGTGGCGCGCAACCACCGGATGGCCGACAGGATCGACGCGTTGCGGCGGCAGGCGCCCGACGAGTCGCTCTTCGTTGCGGTCGGCGCGCTGCACCTCGTCGGCCGCGACAACCTGCCGCAGCTGCTCGCGGCGCGCGGCTACGACATCGCCCGGGTCCGGCCGTGAGCCGGCCCGGCAGGAAGATCACCCAGATGCGATTCTGCTCCGTCCT
This sequence comes from Acidobacteriota bacterium, assembly GCA_023427865.1. GTDB lineage: Bacteria > Acidobacteriota > Vicinamibacteria > Vicinamibacterales > Vicinamibacteraceae > Luteitalea. Next base: position 4,358 of record JAEYZV010000470.1, on the reverse strand, counting down.
CGTGGCGGCCGCGCTCGTCGCCGGCTGCACTGCCGCCCCATCGCTTTCGTCGGCCCAGCCCTCGTCGACCGCGGGCACGCCCGCGTCTGGCGGTGACGTGCTCGCTACCGTCAATGGCGCCCCCATCACCGAGCAGGACGTGCGGCAGGCCGCAGGCCTCGAGCTCTCGCGGCTCGAGGAACAGCTCTACCAAGTCAAGAAACAGCAACTCGACGCGCTCGTCGCCCGGCACCTCATGGAGGCGGAGGCCGGCAGGCGCGGCGTCAGCCCCGCGGCGTTCATGGAAGCGGAGGTGACGAGCAAGGTGCCGCCGGTGACCGACGCAGAGGTCGAGGCATTCGTCCAGGCCAACCGTGCCCGGATTCGTGGCGACATCGAGCAGCTGCGACCGCAGATCCGCGACTTCCTGCGCGAGCAGAAGGTCGAGGCACGCCGCGAGGAGGTCGTCGCCGGCCTGCGCGACGCTGCCAAAATCGACGTGCGCCTGGCTGCACCGGCGCCGTTTCGAGCCAAGGTCGACGTGGAAGGCGCACCGGTGCGTGGGGCGGCCGATGCCGCGGTCACGATCGTCGAGTATTCGGACTTCCACTGCCCCTTCTGCCGTCGCGTGCAGCCGACCCTCACGACGCTGCTCGACAAGTACAAGGGCCAGGTGCGGCTCGTGTACAAGCACCTGCCGCTCGACGGGCTGCATCCCCAGGCACGCCGCGTGTCCGAGGGGGCCTGGTGCGCGGGTCAGCAGGACCGCTTCTGGGAATTCCACGACGCCGTGTACGCCGAGACGAGCAACGACGGCAGCGATGCGACGCTGAACCGGTACGCCCAGCAGGCGGGCCTGGACCTGCAGGCATTCAGCACCTGCCTGGCAGGCCCGGAAGCCAAGGCCGCCGTGCAGCGCGACGTGGCCGAGGGCGAGGCACTCGGACTCAACAGCACGCCGGGCTTCTTCGTGAATGGCCGCGAGGTGCGCGGCGCACAGCCCGTCGAGGCGTTTGCCGCGGTGATCGAGGAAGAACTGCGTGGCGACCGGCGCTGAGGGACTGGTGACCGAACCTCCGATCCCGGCGTGCGGCCAGGCCGACGACGCGCGCGCCGCGCAGGAGGCCGAACTGCGGGAGCTGCGCGAACGTGAGCGGCAGTACCGCCTCCTGTTCCAGGAGAACCCGCAGCCGATGTGGGTCTACGACGTGGAGACCCTCGCGTTCCTCGGCGTGAACGCGGCGGCCGAAGCGATGTACGGCTACACGCGGCAGGAGTTCCTCTCGCGGACGATTCTCGACATCCGCCCGCCGGAGGACGCGCCGCGTGTGCGTGAATCCGCGCACGCCGCACCTGACACGATCCTGCACAGCGGCCCCTGGCGGCACACCCGCCGCGACGGGTCGGTCCTCTTCGTGCGCCTCTCGTCGCACCCGATGATCTACGAGGGGCGCCGCGGGCGGCTCGTGCTCGCCACCGACATCACGGTCGAAAAGCAGCTCGAGGAACAGCTGCTGCATTCCCAGAAGCTGGAGGCGGTGGGCCAGCTCGCGGGCGGCATCGCTCACGACTTCAACAATCTCCTGACGGTCATCAACGGCTACGCGCAGCTGCTGCTCTCGAGGCTGCACGAGCAGGACCCCTTGCGCGGCGACGCCGCCAGCATCCTGCGTGCGGGCGAACGCGCGGCAGCGCTGACGCAGCAACTGCTCGCGTTCAGCCGTCGTCAGGTGCTGCAGCCGCGGCCGGTGGACGTGGGCCAGCTGGTCGAGGACCTGCGCCCGATGCTCGCCAGGCTCCTGCGCGACGACGTCGAAGTCTGCACGGCGATCGCGAGCGCCTTGCCGGCGGTGATGGTCGATCCCGGGCAGCTCGAACAGGTGCTGATGAACCTCGCCATCAACGGGGCCGACGCCATGCCCGATGGCGGCACGCTCACGCTTGCCGCCGCCGAGACCGTCGTCGACCCCGAGACCGCCGCGCAGCACGGCATGGCTGCGGGGCACTACGTCGCAGTCGACGTCAGCGACACCGGCTGCGGTATGGACGACGAGACGCAACGGCGCATATTCGAACCGTTCTTCACGACCAAGGGGAAAGGCCGCAACTCCGGCCTCGGCCTCCCGGTCGCCTACGGCATCGCCACGCAAAGCGGTGGCAGCATCGTCGTGCAGACCCGACCCGGCGCGGGTTCGACGTTCTCGGTCTACCTGCCGCTGGCGCACGCGGCGGCGATCGACGCACACACGTCAGCTCGACCTGACGAGATGCCGCCGGCCGGCGACGCGACCATCCTCGTCGTCGAGGACCACGAGGAAGTGCGCAGGCTGGCGGTCGACGTCCTCCGCGCACATGGCTACGAGGTGCTCGAAGCGCGGGACGGGGCCGAGGGGATCGCGTGCCTCGAAGCCAGGGGTGGCGACGTCGACCTTCTGCTGACCGACGTGATCATGCCGCGCATGAGCGGCCGCGACGTGGCAGAGGCCCTCCGCCAACGAGCCCCCCGGATGGGCGTACTCTACATGAGCGGTTACACCGACACCGCGATCGACCGCGATGGGACACCCGCATCGGGATTGCAGTTCCTGTCCAAGCCGTTCACGCCCGCCGAACTGCTGCAGCGTGTCCGCGACGTGCTCGCCGCCGGGTCACCTGCCGGCCCGGAAAGGTCCGCCCAGATCATGACTCCGCAGACATCCGACACGGACGCACCGAACTCGTCGGGACCGCAGCGCATCGTCGTCGCCGATGACGAGCCGGGGCTGCGGCTGCTGCTCGCGGCCACACTCAGCGGTGCCGGTTACGAGGTGCTTCAGGCCAGCAACGGCCTCGAAGCCCTGCGGCTCTGTGAGACGGGGCGGGTGGATCTCCTGCTCACGGACCTCGTGATGCCCGACCACGAGGGCCTCGAGACGATCCGCAAGATGCGGCAGCAGCAACCCGACATCCCCATCGTGGCGATGTCGGGGGCCTTCGATGGCGGGTTCCTCGAGGTGGCGCGAGCCATGGGCGCGTCGGCCGTGCTCCAGAAGCCGTTCACGCCGCCGCAGGTCCTCGACGTGGTCGCGCGCGTGCTCGGCGAACGAGCGCGCTAGTCCCCGAGCAGTTCGCCGACCGCGTGCAGGTCGTCCACGCGATCGGAGATGACCTTCATCGACATCAGCAGCGGCACCCCGAGCACGACGCCCCAGGTGCCCCACAGCCATCCCCAGAACAGCAGGCCGACGAACATGGCGACCGGGTTCATCCGCGCCGATCGGCTCATCAGCATCGGCGTGAGCAGGAAGCCCTCGAGCGACGTGATGGCGATCTGGATGCCGCCGACCATCAGCGCGCTGCTGGCCGTGCCGAAATGCGCGTACGCCATCGCCGACGCACCTGCCGCGACGAGGGTCGGCCCGACGTAGGGCACCACGTTGGCCACGCCTGCCAGCAGGCCCCAGACCGCCGCGTTCGGCATGCCCACCCACAAGTACGCAAGCCAGGTCGCCGTGCCGACGATGGTGCTGACGACGACGAGGGTGCGCAGGTACACGCCGATCTGGTCGTTGATCTCGTCGATGATCTGCACGGTGATCTTCTTGCGGCTCAACGAGGGGCCGGTCAGCTTCACCAGCTTGCGCTTGTAGAGATCGCCGGCCGAGAGCAGGAAGAAGACCAGGAAGAACACGAGCAGGACTTGCGCGCCGATGCCGGTGCCGGTGGTGATGTAGTCCTGCAGCTGCGCCGGCGGCTCCACGACACGAACCGGCTGGGCGCCGCTGCGATCGCGCGGTGCCGTCTTTGCGGCCTCGGTGAGTTCCTGGGCAGCCTGCTGGATGTTCGCCACCGCGCTGTCTCGCCCCGTCGTCGAGTGCAGGAGCGCCTGCCGCATGCGTCGCGCGACCCGCGGCAGATCGTCGGCGAGCGCAGCGGCTGGTTCGGTGAGCTGGTAGCCAACCGCTCCGACGACGGTCACCAGTGACGCGAGCACGAGCGCGGCACCGATGGCACGCGGCAGTCCCACCCGCCGCAGACCGTCGACGAGCGGGGCCAGCACGAGGCTGATGATCACGCCCAGAAGGAGCGGCACGATCAGCGACTTCATGACGTACAGCGCCCACGTGACCGCGATCACGGAGAGGACGGTCAGCGTGACGCTGCGCACGCTGGTCGGCAACGCCACCGTCGGCAGCAGCTCGTCGCGGACCTCATCGGCGCTGCCGGACGGCCGCACGTCGGAAACGTCGGGTTCGTCCGGGTACGACGGGGGGGCGCTCCGCGGCTCGTCCATGGCCGGCTGTGCAGCAAACGGCGATCCAGCGGCTGACCGTCGCCCCCGGCGCCGACGGCAGCGATATCGGTAGGGGCCGTCTGTAGCGGTGTCGGTAGGGCCGGCT
>JAEYZV010000338.1 GCA_023427865.1 Acidobacteriota bacterium | reverse complement strand
CCCTGCCCGACGCGCAGCCTGCGCCGCCCGTCGCCCGAGGGGCCGACGGCTACGTACGACGTAAGCCCCGGACGAGGCCACGGGCGACCGACGTGCGTAGGGGGTGACCGACGTACGTAGGCGTCGGGCCCTGCCCGACGCGTCGCCCGTCAGCCGCTGGCATCCGCAGTCGCCACCCTGTTGTACGCTTCGCGACATGACACGCGGGTCACGCGGCCTCCTCCCGCTGCTGCTTCTGCTGTTCGTGTCGGCCACGAGCGTCGACGCGCAGGAGCGGCCCAACATCCTCTGGCTGTCGAGCGAGGACAACGGGCCACAGATCGGCGCGTACGGAGATGCTTACGCGACGACGCCGGCGATCGATGGGCTTGCAGCGCGCGGCGTGCGGTTCACGCGCGCGTGGGCCGCCGCGCCCGTGTGTGCGCCGTCGCGCACGGCGATCATCACCGGCGTGATGCCGCAGACCACGGGCGGCATGCACATGCGCAGCGACGTGCCGCTGCCGCCGCACGTCCGCATGTTCCCGGCCCTGCTGAGGGACGCCGGGTACTACACGAGCAACAACGTCAAGGAGGACTACAACCACCCGACGGGGCCGGGCGTGTGGGACGACTCATCCCGCACCGCCCACTGGCGTGGCCGTCGTCCGGGCCAGCCCTTCTTCGCGGTCTTCAACAGTGTCGTCACGCACGAGAGCCAGGTCCGTGCGCGTCCCCACACGCCGGTGCACGATCCAGCCCGCGTGCGCGTGCCGCCCTACCATCCCGACACGCCGGAAGTGCGCCGGGACTGGGCGCAGTACTACGACAAGCTGACGGAGATGGATGCCGAGATTGCCGCGCGTCTTCGCGAGCTTGCGGCGGACGGGCTCGCCGAGTCGACGGTCGTCTTCTACTGGGGCGATCACGGTGGCGGTTTGCCGCGCGGGAAGCGCTGGCTGTACCCGGCCGGTCTGGACGTGCCGCTGATCGTGCACGTGCCCGAACGCTTCCGTCACCTGGCGCCGGACGGGTATCGGCCCCGCGCCGCGCTCGATCGGCTCGTCAGCCTGCTGGATCTCGGTCCGACGGCGCTGAGCCTGGCGGGCGTGCTGCCACCCGCGTACATGCAGGGACGCGCCTTCATGGGGCCGCACGCGGCATCGCCGCGGCAATGGCTGCACGCCGGCCGCGATCGCATGGACGAGCGCGTGGACATGTCGCGGGCGATCTCGGACGGCCGCTACCTCTACATCCGGAACTTCCGTCCGGACCGCCGGCAGGGCGAGTACCTGGCGTACATGTTCGAGACGCCGACGACGCAGGTGTGGAAGGCGCGCCATGACGCCGGGCAACTCGATGACGTGCAGGCGGCGTTCTGGCGTCGGAAGCCTGCCGAGGAGTTGTACGACCTGCGTGCCGATCCTGACGCAGTGCGCGACCTGGCGACGGTTCCGGCACATGCGGCCACCCTGCGGCGCGCCCGTGCGGCGCTGCGCACGCACATGCTGGAGACGCGCGACCTCGGCCTGCTGCCCGAGACGGACATGCATCGCCGGCGCGGCGAGCGCACGCCCTATGAACTCGGCATGGATCGAGTCGCGTTCCCGGTGGAGCGCATCCTCGATGCGGCCGAACGGGCCGCGTCACCCGCCCGGCCTGCGCTGCCCGCGGAGTTCGCCGGTGGCGTGGCTGACGCGGACCCTGCGGTGCGGTACTGGAGCGCGCTCGGCGTGCGGCTGCAGGGGAGGGAAGGCGTGCGCGAGGCGCTCGCGCCGCTGCGGCGGCTGCTTGCCGGCCCAGACCCCGCGCCGCGTGTGGCGGCGGCCGACGCGCTCGCCTTGCATGGCGATGACACGGCGAGGCACGAGGCACTCGAGGTGCTGGTCTCGCTTGCCGACTATCGTACACAGGGCCGCCACACGGCCATGCTGGCGCTCGATACGATCGTGGCGCTCGGCTCCCTTGCCGATCCCCTCTGGGATCGCGTGGCGCGCCTTCCCGAACCCGGAGCGGACGCGCCCGCGCGGGAACGCGAATACATCGCCCGTCTCAAGGTGAGGAGAAAGGAGTAAGGAGTAAGGAAGAAGGAGTAAGGAAGAAGGAGGAAGGAGGAAGGAGACTTCCGACTTCAGACCTTTTCTACTCTGTCCCACCATTCGACGCGCATCCGCTCGGGACGACGGAAGAGGAGGACGAGGGCCGTGCCGGCCATGAAGCCGCCGGCGTGCGCCCAGAACGCGACGCCGCCCACGTCCTCCGTGCGGACGGCGGCCAGCGTGCCCAGGCCGCTGAACAGCTGGATGATGAACCAGATGCCGAGGAGCAGCACGGCAGGCACCTCGATGAACGTGATGAACACGAGCGTCAAGACGCGGGAGTGGGGGAACAGCACGAGGTAGGCGCCGAGCACGCCGGCGATGGCGCCGCTCGCGCCCACCATCGGCACCTGCGACCCGGCCTCGAACACGAGTTGGAGCGCTGCCGCGGCCAGCCCGCAGATGAAGTAGAACAGCAGGTAGCGGCCGTGGCCCATGCGGTCCTCGACGTTGTCGCCGAAGATCCACAGGAACAGCATGTTGCTGAAGAGGTGTCCGAAGTCGGCGTGGACGAACATCGCGGTGAGCACGGCCGACAGGGTGAAATCGGCCGGCGTGACGCCCCAGGTGCGGATGAACAGCTCGAAGGCCGGCGTCTGGACGGACGGCGTGCGCAGGAACACGAGTACGTTCAACACGATCAGCGTGACCGTGACGAACGGCGCGGTCCTCGACGGGATCACGTCGCGGATGGGGATCACCGGATCATTGTAGACTCGCGGGTTGGAGGGGGCCCGGCGATCCCGAATCCCGAGTCCCGAGTCCCGGTCCCGAGTCCCCAGTCCCGAATCCCGAGATGATCTGTTCCAACTGCGGTACGGAAATCGCCGACAAGGCGCTCATCTGCTATCGGTGCGGCAAGGCCACCTTCGAGGCCAGGCGTGCGCCCGCCAAACCGGCGGCGCCTGGCCGGCAGCTGATCCTCGTCGTCGCGATGATCGTGCTGATCCTCGCCGCCGTGTTCCTCGGACAGGTGCAGACGGGCACGGTGCCGGACTGGGTGCGCTACACCGTGATGGTCCTCGCGGTGATCGTGCTCGCCTATCGCGTCCTGCTCAGGCGGCGTCGCGGCGGACGGATTCGGGGATGACGAGGTCGCGCGCGCGCGTCGTCGCCTACGGCGTGTGTTTGTTCACCGCGTTCCTGGTCTGGAACGGCATCTTCGGCCTGCTCGTCAGCCGCGGCGAGAAGCAGTACCTGCTCGATCAGGCGCGGCACGAGCTCGGGCTCGGGCCCGAGGCGTCGCTGCCGGCGCGGATGGACGCGACGATCCATGCCGGTGTTCGGGAGGCGACGCGCTGGGCGGTCGTGGTGTTCGTGCTTGGCGCGACGGCCGTGTGGCTCGCAGGCCGCGAGACGCAGGAAGACGAGGAGGAGCGGATCTGAAGAATTGGAAATTGGAAATTTCCACCTTCACAGGTGGCCCGCGCCGCGGGCACCGCGCGGAGCACCGATCACATCCGGCGCTCCTTCATGGCTCCAGCGTCACGTGTCCGGTTCTTCGGTTCGTCAGCCGCGCTCGTCCATCGGCACGTAGTCGCGGGTGCGGTGTGCGGTGTACACCTGACGCGGGCGCGCGATCTTCTGATCCTGATCGCGGTGCAGCTCGTCCCACTGCGCCACCCAGCCTGCCGTGCGCGGGATCGCGAACAGCACCGTGAACATCTCCGGCGAGAACCCGAGCGCCTGATAGATCAGGCCGGAATAGAAGTCGACGTTCGGGTACAGCTTCCGCTTCACGAAGTACTCGTCTTCGAGGGCAATCCGCTCGAGTTCGAGCGCCAGATCGAGCAGCGGGTTCTTGCCCGTGACGTCGAAGACTTCGTAGGCGGTCTTCTTGATGATCTTGGCCCGCGGGTCGTACGACTTGTACACCCGGTGGCCGAACCCCATGAGCCGGCCCTCGCCGTTCTTCACCTTCTTGATGAACTCCGGCACGTGGTCCTTGCTGCCGATCTGGCGCAGCATGGACAGGACGGCTTCATTGGCGCCGCCGTGCAGCGGCCCGTAGAGCGCCGCCGCGGCCCCGGCCATCGCCGCGTACGGGTCGACGTCGGAGCTGCCGATCGACCGCATCGCGTTGGTACCGCAGTTCTGCTCGTGGTCGGCGTGCAGGATGAACAGCACGTCGAGCGCGCGCTCGAGCACCGGGTTCACCGAGTACTTCGCCTCGGTCATCTTGAACAGCATGTTCAGGAAGTTGCCGGCGAAGCTGAGGTCGTTGTCGGGGTAGACGTAGAAGCGCCCGGTGGTGTGCCGGTAGGCGTACGCGGCGATGGTCGGCGTCTTGGCGATGAGCCGCTTGATGTGTTCGAGCCGGACGGCCGGATCGTGCACCTGCTTGGCTTCCGGATAGAACGTCGACAAGGCGCCGACCGTGCTCAGGAAGATGCCCATCGGATGGGCGTCGTACCGGAACCCGCGCATCAGGTGCTTCAGGTTCTCGTGGAGCAGGGTGTGCGTGGTGATGCCGCCCCGCCACTCCTGCAGCTGCGCGGCCGTCGGCAGTTCGCCGAACATCAGCAGGTACGCGACCTCGAGGTACGTGCTCTTCTCCGCGAGCTGCTCGATCGGGTAGCCGCGGTACTCGAGCACCCCCTTGTCGCCGTCGATGAAGGTGATGGCGCTGCGGCACGACGCGGTGTTGGTGAACGCCGGGTCGTACGTCATCAGCCCGAAGTCCTCGGGCGAGACCTTGATCTGGCGCAGGTCGATGGCCTTGACGGTGCCGTCGGTGATCGGCACCTCGTACTGCTTGCCGGTGCGGTTGTCGGTGATTGTCAGCGTGTCAGCCATCGCGTCGCATACGGGGGGAGGCGCTTACGAATCGGTCGCCTCGGGGTCATCCGGCTCCATCTCGTTCGGCGTGCCGTCTGCCGGACCCTCGATGCGGTAGTCGCCGTCGAGCCAGTGGGCGAGGTCGAGCAGGCGGCAGCGTTCACTACAGAACGGCCGCCAGCGCGGATCCACCGGCTGCACGCGACAGTATACACAGAGGTCGTGCTCGCCCACGGCCCGATCCTAGCAGCCGCGGGGGCGTCACGGCTCCTGCCGACGTGCGTGCACCCGACCATCGTTCGCCCGTCGGACAGGGCCCGACCGCGACGTACCCGCGTGGTCGGGTGGCTACCTCGAGCGATCGTGATGGCGGACGTCGCGTGCCGACACCATGAAGATCACGTCCTCGGCGATGTTGGTCGCGTGATCGGCGATGCGCTCCAGATGGCGCGCGATGAGGATCAGCTCCAGCGCCGGCTCGATCGTCGCCGGGGCCGCACGCATGTGCGGGACGAGGTCGTCCGAGACCTGCGACTTCAGCGCGTCGACGATGTCGTCGGTGGCCAGCACGTGCTCGGCCAGCGTCACGTCCCGGCGGACATACGCGTCCAGCGCGTCTCGCAGCATGTGTTGCGCGAGGTCGGCCATCCGGGGGATGTCGACGAGCGGCTTCACGGGCGGATGGTGCAGGTAGCGCTGCACCGCCTCGGCGACGTTCACCGCCAGGTCGCCGACGCGTTCGAGATCGGTATTGATCTTCACCCCGGCCAGCACCGCCCGCAGATCCACCGCCACCGGCTGGTGCAGTGCGAGCAGCCGCACGCAGCGCTGGTCGATCTCCTTGTGCAGGTCATTCAGCGGCTCGTCGCTCGCCTGCACCCGCGCCGCGCCATCCGCGTCGCGGGCGACGAGCGCCTCGGCCACGGCCCGCACTCGTTCCTCGGCAAGGCCGCCCATCACGAGGAGCCGCTCCTTGAGCGCCTCGAGGTGCTCCTGCACCTGCGGCACGGTTCGCGCCACCGGCTCCATGCGCTCCACTCTACCCGAAGCGTCCCGTCACGTAGTCTTCCGTCAGGCGCTCGCGAGGCGCCGTGAACACCTCCTCGGTGTGGCCATACTCGACGAGCTGGCCCATCCAGAAGAACGCGGTCAGGTCCGAGACGCGTGCGGCCTGCTGCATGTTGTGCGTCACGAGGACGATCGTGTACGTGTGCTTGAGCGCATGCACGAGCTCCTCGATGCGCTGGGTCGCAATCGGATCCAGCGAGGACGCCGGTTCGTCCATCAGCAGTACCTCGGGCTGGATCGCCAGCGCCCGCGCGATGCACAGTCGCTGCTGCTGGCCGCCCGAGAGCGTGAGCGCGGGCTCGTGGAGCCGGCCCTCGATCTCTCCCCAGAGCGCCGCGGCGCGCAGGCTCTCCTCGACGCGGTCGGCGATCTCCTGCTTGTTGCGCAGCCCGTTGATGCGCAGGCCGTACGCGACGTTCTCGAACACGGATTTCGGGAACGGGTTGGATTTCTGGAAGACGATCCCGACGCGCCGCCGCAACGCGACCACGTCGGTGTCCGGCGCGTAGATCGACTGGCCCTCGAGCAGCACGTCGCCGTCCACCCGCACGCCGGGCACGATGTCGTTCATCCGGTTCAGCGTGCGCAGGAACGTGCTCTTGCCGCAGCCGGACGGACCGATCAGCGCCGTGACGCGATGGGCCGGCACGGCCAGCGTCACGTCCTTCAGCGCCCGGGTCTCGCCGTAGGCCACGCTCAATCGCCGCACGTCCACCTTCGCGGGGGGCGTGGTCTCGGCGGCGGCCTGGCGCGCGCCGGCGGCAAGGCCGGCCGCCACGCCGGCGGGGAATGTCGGCCCCGTCACGCCGACCTCCGCTGCGCCGCGCGGTCCCGCATCCAGATGGCGACGGCGTTGACCACGAGCAGTGCTGCGAGCAGCACGAGGATGGCGGCGGCAGCGTTGGTGCGGAAGCCCTCGCGCGGACGTGACACCCACGCGAAGATCTGCACCGGCAACGCCGTGAACGGCGAGAGCGGGCCGTCCGGGACGAAGGGCACGTAGGCGAGCGCGCCGACGACCACGAGCGGGGCGGTCTCGCCCATGGCGCGCGACATCGCGAGGATCAGGCCGGTCAGCATGCCGGGCCATGCCGCCGGGAGCACCTGGTGGCGAATCGTCTGCCAGCGCGCGGCGCCGAGCGCCAGCGAGGCCTCGCGGTGCGAGACGGGGACGGCGCGAAGTGCTTCGCGGGCCGTGATGATCACCATCGGCAATACGAGCAGCGCGAGGGTCGCCGCACCCGCCAGCAGCGACCGATCCCATTGCAGCGCGCGCACGAACAGCCCGAGCCCGAGCAGGCCGTACACGACCGACGGCACGCCCGCCAGGCTCGCGATGTTGATCTCGATCAGCCGGCCCCACCACCCACGCGTGCCGTACTCCTCGAGGGCGATTGCCGCACCGATGCCGACGGGCATCGCGATGAGCGCGGTCAGCACGAGCAGCCACAGGCTGCCGGCCAGTGCCGGCAGCAGCCCGGCACGAGAAGCCTGACGCGATGGATAGCCCGTGACGAACTCCCATGACAGGCGGCCGATCCCGTCGCGCGTGACGTCCCACAGGAGGAGCGCGAGCGTGCCGAACGCCATCGCGAGCACGGCGACGCCGAGCGCGCGGCAGGCCCGGTCCCTGTGTCGCGCCCGGTTCATCGCGGCACCCCGGCCACGCGGCTCCGCAGCCAGTGGCTGCACAGGGACAGCAGGAACGTGCCGCAGAACAGCAACGCCGCCACGGCGAAGATCGCCCGGTACTCGCGCGTGCCGGCCGGCACGTCGCCGAGGCTCACCTGCACGATGTACGCCGTCATCGTCTCGATCGGCACCAGCGGGTTGGCGGTGAGGCGCGGCTGCTGGCCCGCCGCGATCGTCACGATCATCGTCTCGCCGATGGCGCGCGACACGGCGAGGATGACCGCGGCGGCAACCCCGGACGCCGCCGCCGGCAGCACGACGCCGGTGGCCGCCTGCAGGCGTGTGGCGCCGAGCGCGAACGCGCTCTCGCGCAGGCTCCGCGGCACCGCCGTGAAGGCGTCCTCGCAGAGCGAGGACACGAGTGGCAGGATCATCAGCCCCATCACCAGTCCCGGTGCGAGGGCGTTGTAGCCGGCGAGCCCGGGAAGCCAGGTCTGCAGCAGAGGCGTGACGTACAGCAGCGCGAAGTAGCCGTAGACGACCGTGGGGATCCCGGCGAGCACCTCGAGCGCCGGCTTCGCGACGCGCCGCACGGGGGAGCGCGCGTACTCGCTCAGGTAGAGCGCGCTGACGACGCCAGCCGGCACGGCCACGAGCAGCGCGATGGCGGTCACGAGCAGGGTGCCCGCCACGAGCGGCAGCACGCCGAACTGCTGGTTGAAGAACAACGGCGTCCAGCGCGTCCCCGTCAGGAACGCCACGGGCGACACGTCGCGGAAGAACGCGGTCGTTTCCCCGGCCAGCACCGCGATGATGCCAATCGTCGCGAGCACCGACGCGAAGGCGCACGCGGCCAGGCTCCGCTCGATCACCGCTTCGGTCACGCGCCGGCCGCGATCGCTCACGTCATTCCACTCCGAGGCGCGTTCCCAGGGCGACGGCGTGCAGGGCGGGCTGGTCCGACGTGAACAGCGAGCCGGTCGTGCGCGCCGCGACGCGATCCCGCACGGCGCCAAGCACACGCGCATCGAGCGCCACGTACCCGACGTCGCCGGCGAGCGCCCCGACCTGCGCGACGTAGTAGTCGACGAAGGCGGCGACGCCGGGCCGTGCGACCGCGTGTGCACTCACGTACAGGAACACGGGCCGCGACAGCGGGTGGTAGGCGCCCGACCGGATCGTCGAGGGCGTCGGTGACACCGCAGGCGCCGAGTCGTCTGCCCTGATCGGGATGGCGCGCAGGTACTCGCGGTGCTCCTCGTAGTAGGCGTAGCCGAAGTAACCGAGCGCTCCCGGATCGGTGGCCACGCCCTGCACCAGGACGTTGTCGTCCTCGCTCGACGAGTAGTCTCCACGGCTGTCGCGCGGCACGCCCGTCACCACACCCGTGAAGTAGTCGAAGGTGCCCGACGCGACGCCCGCCCCGAACAGGTGGATCTCGCGATCGGGCCAGCCAGCGCGCAACTGCGACCATCGCAGCAAACGTCCCTCGGCCTGGTGACGCCACAGGCGCCGCAACTCGGCGACCGTGAGGCTGTCCACCCACGTGTTCGAGGGGTGCACGACGACGGTGATGCCGTCGTGTGCCACGGGCAGTTCGAGGAACTCGATGCCCGCCGCTGCGCAGGTGTCGGCTTCGGCGGCCGTGATCGGCCGCGACGCGTTGGCGATGTCCACGGCACCGCGGCACAAGCGCCGCAGCCCACTGCCCGTCCCCGACACGCCGATGATCGCCCGGGTGCCAGGATGGACCCGCCGGAAGTCCTCCGCGACCGCTTCGGTCAACGGGTAAACGGTGCTCGACCCATCGATGTCGATGACGGTGCCGATCGGCGTCGCGGTGCGGTCACAACCGGCCAGGCCCACCAGGAGCAGCAGGAAAGCGACCGACGTGCCGGTGCGGCGAGGCATCCCGCCAGCCTACGTGCCGTGCGTTTCACCTCTGTTTCAAGCGTGCCGTTCGCGGCATCGGCTCTCCCGCGGGCACGGCCGGCGGGGTCGGTTCGGTGGCGCCGCTCCCGATCGGTTCGAGCCGAAGGGGCTTGCCCAGGAGCTGCTCGAGGGGGCCGAGGTGTCGTTGCGCGGCCCACAGCTCGAGCTCCGCGTCGCCGCTCAAGTCGGGCCGCAGCACGGCGTCCGCGCCGCGGTCCACGACGGTCACGTCGCGCACGACCTGCGCGTGACTCCGGTCGAGCGCCTCGGCCATGTTCGCGCAGGCGGACAGCGCGCGCACGGCGCGTCGCAGCTCTGGCCGCAGCGCCGCGTAGGTCTCGTGCCGCTTCTTCGGGCGCCCGCGCCGGTGGTACCGCGCCACCTGCGCCACCACCTCGATTTCCTCTGGCGCCATCCCGCGCAGGCCGCCATGCCGAACGAGATAGTAGGAGTGCTTGTGGTGCGCCTTGTGGCTGATGTGGACGCCGATGTCGTGCAGCAGGGCGCCGTACTCGAGCCACTCGCGTTCACGATGGCCGAGCCGGTGCACCGATTGCGTCTGGTCGAACAGGCGCAGCGCCAGGGTTGCCACGTGAAATGGGTGCATCGACCAGTACTGCAGCCGATCACCCAGCTCCATCACGCTGCGCCGGCGCACGTCGGGGTACCGCTCGACCGTTGCGATGTGGTGGCGGTTGCGCCGCATGTAGTCGAGCACGAGCCCTTCGCGCAGCGCGAAGTCGCTCAGCGTGATCTCGGACGCGCCGAGCGCGCGGAGGATGACGTCGATGAGCAGCACGCCGGCCGGTGCGATGTCGGCACGCTTGGGGTCGAGGCCCGGCACCTGCAGGCGATCGTGCTGTCCCATGCCGACGAGCAGCTTGCGCAGTTTGTGCAGCGCGCGCGCCGGCACCCGCAGGTTGTTGATGTCGGTGACGGACTGGCCCTGTTGCTGCAGCGCCAGCGCGCCGAGGGTGGTGATCGTGCCAGACGTCCCGATGACGCGCACGAAGCCACGTGACCGTATGAGCTCGATGTATCCGCCGATCTCCCGCTCGACGTGCTTGACGAGTCGGCGCTCGTCGCGCGTCGACAGCGGATCGCTCCGCAGGTAGCGTTCGGTGAGTCGGATGACGCCGATCTTGAAGCTGCGAGCGAGATCGGGCTCCGCGCCGGCGCCGAGCGTCATCTCGACGCTGCCGCCGCCGATGTCGACGACGACGGTCGGGCCGGTGAACTCGGTGTTGTACCCGGCGGCGAGGTGGATGAGACGGGCTTCCTCGCTGCCGGTGATGACGCGGGCGGCGATGCCGGTTTCGGCCCTGACGGTGTTGAGGAAGTCGCCACCGTTTTCGGCTTCGCGGGTGGCGCTGGTCGCGGCCGCCACGATCTCGTCCACCTTGTGAGACTCGGCCAGCCGCCGGAACTTGGACAGCGTTTGCAGCGCGGCGGCGACCGCGGTTGGCGTGAGGCTCCGGCCGTCCAGTCCCCCAGCTCCCAGCCGGACCATGTCCTTCTCCCGGTCGATGACCTCGAACGAGAGGTCAGGACGAACCTGGACCACGATCATGTGGAT
>JAEYZV010000310.1 GCA_023427865.1 Acidobacteriota bacterium | reverse complement strand
GTGACTCGCTGAACGGGCTGACGGATGCGATCTTCAATCATCACGACCTCGCATGGGTGCCGGTGCGCCACGAGGAAACGGGCGCCTTTGCCGCCGGTGCCGAAGCGCACCTGACCGGCACGCTGTGCGTCTGCGCCGGCAGCTCGGGACCGGGGCACCTGCACCTGATCAACGGCCTGTACGACTGCCATCGCAGCCGCGTGCCCGTGCTCGCCATCGCCGCGCACATCCCGAGCCGCGAGATCGGCAGCGGGTACTTCCAGGAGACCCGCCCGGAACTGCTCTTTGCCGACTGCAGTCACTTCTGTGAGGTGATCTCGCATCCCGCGCAGGTGCCCCGCGTCCTCGAAATCGCGATCCAGACGGCCGTCGCCCACTCGGGCGTGTCCGTCATCGTCCTGCCCGGCGACGTGGCGCTCCTGCCTGCCGAGCAGCAGGGCCCGCGCGTGCACGTCAGCTACGAGCGCCCGGCGCTCTGCGCGCCGGCCAGCGACGTGGCGGCGGCGGCCGATCTGTTGAACGCGGCGACGAAGGTGACGATCCTCGGCGGCGCAGGCTGTCGCGACGCGCACGACGAGCTCGTCGCCACCGCCGATGCCCTGGCGGCGCCGGTCGTGCACGCCATGCGCGGCAAGGAGTTCATCGAGTACGACAACCCGTTCGACGTCGGCATGACCGGCCTGCTCGGATTCGCGTCGGGCTACCTGGCGATGGAGGACTGCGACGCATTGCTGATGCTCGGCACCGACTTCCCCTACCAGCAGTTCCTGCCGCAGCACGCCCGCACGATCCAGGTGGATCTGCGGCGCGAGCAGCTCGGACGTCGGACCCGGCTCGACCTCGGCCTCGTCGGCGACGTCAAGACCACCCTGGCGGCGCTGCTTCCGAAGCTCACGCGCAAGGCGGCGCGAGTCCACCTGGAGGCATCGCTCGCCCACTACCGCAAGGCCCGCCAGGGTCTCGACGACCTCGCGACCGGCGACCCCGGCGTGAAGCCGATTCACCCGCAGTTCGTTGCGAGAGTGCTCGACGACATGGCTGCCGGCGATGCGGTGTTCACCTGTGACGTCGGAACGCCTACGGTATGGGCCGCCCGCTACCTCACGATGAACGGACGGCGCCGTCTGCTCGGATCGTTCACGCACGGGTCGATGGCCAACGCGCTGCCGCAGGCGATCGGGGCGCAGTTGGCCTATCCGGAGCGGCAGGTCATCTCCATGTCGGGGGATGGCGGCCTCGCGATGCTGCTCGGCGACCTCCTCACGCTGCGCCAGGTGGAGCTGCCGGTGAAGGTCGTGGTCTTCGACAACGCCTCGCTCGGCTTCGTGCAGCTCGAGATGCAGGCGGCCGGCTTCCTCGATCGCGGGGTCGATCTCGTGAACCCGGACTTTGCGAAGATCGCCGAGGCGTCCGGCATGCTCGGCATCGCCGTCGATAGCCCCGAGCTGCTGCGCCCCGCGCTCGACCGCGTGCTGCGCCACGACGGTCCTGCACTGCTCAACGTGCGGGTCAACACGCAGGAGCTCATCATGCCGCCGTCGCTGAAGATGGAGCAGGTCGGCGGGTTCGCGCTGTACATGGCAAAGGTCGTGATCAGCGGCCGCGGCGACGAGCTCGTCGATCTCGTGAAGACGAACCTGTTCCGCTGAGGGAGGACTCGGGACTCGGGACCCGGGACTCGGGATTCAGGGCCGAAGCGGCCCCGTAGTCACTCCTCTTGACGCTCGAAAGAAGTGCGGGTACATTCCTTCCGTCAGTCGAAAGGAGTGCGATGGCGGCTCGCGAGCGCAGCGACGTGATGCAGGGAACGCTCGACATGCTGGTGCTCAAGGCGCTCCAGCTCGAGCCGATGCACGGCTGGGGGATCACCGAGCGCATCGAGCACTGGTCCGAGCAGGTGCTGCAGCTCGGCCAGGGCACGCTCTATCCGGCGCTCTACCGGCTCGAGCGACAGGGGTTCGTCCGCTCCGAGTGGAAAGTCACCGACAACAACCGGCGGGCGCGCTACTACTCGCTGACGGCGAGCGGCCGCCGGCACTTCGCCGAATCGCTTGCGCAGTGGGAACGCATGTCCCGCGCGATCCGGCTGGTCCTGCAGGCGACGAGCGCGCACTGAGGTGATCCATGGAGTCTGTGGCCGAACTGCTGCGGCGGCTCCGTGCCCTCGTCACGCGCGAGCGGCTCGACGAGGGACTCGACGAGGAGATCCAGTTCCATCTCGACCAGCAGATCGAGAAGAACCGGCGGGCGGGGATGTCGCCATCCGAAGCACGTCGGCAGGCGTTGGTGCGGTTCGGTGGCGTGACGCAGGCGCGCGAGCGGACGCGTGACGAGTTCCGCGCCGCGCACATCGAGAACCTGGCGCGCGACGTGCGCTTCGGATGGCGCGCGCTGCAGCGGAGCCCGGGCTTCCTCGCCACCGTCGCCCTGACGCTCGCCCTCGGCATCGGTGCCACCACGGCGATGTTCAGCATCGTCCATGGCGTGCTCCTGCAGCCGCTGCCGTACCCGCATCAGGAACGACTGGTCGAGATCGTCCACGAG
>JAEYZV010000305.1 GCA_023427865.1 Acidobacteriota bacterium | reverse complement strand
GTCGTGGACGGGCACGGCCGGCCGTCAGGCGTGCTCCACATCCACGACCTCTGGCGGACGGAGCTGTTCTGATGGCATCCTCGCTCCCTCCTGCCGTCCACGAGCGGGCGCGCCGCGTGCGCGTGGTGCTGTTGGACGTCGATGGCGTGCTCACCGACGGGGGGGTGATCGTGCACGCCGACGGCAGCGAGTCCAAGCGATTCGACATCAAGGACGGCGCCGGCATCGTGATCGCGCGACGGGCAGGCCTCGAGGTCGGACTGATCTCCGCGAGGCTCTCGTCGTCCACGCAGCACCGTGCACGGCAGCTGGGGGTGGATCTCGTGCGGCAGGGCGTCACCGACAAGGCGGCAACGCTCGAGGAGTTGATGCAGGTGCACGGGTGGACGCCCGAGGACATCGCTTACATGGGTGACGATGTGGTAGACCTGCCGGTGCTGCAATGCGTCGGCCTGGCCGCATGCCCGGCCGACGCGGTGCCCGAAGTACGGGCCGTCGCGCACGTGGTGAGCCCGCGCCCGGGGGGACATGGCGCGGCTCGTTCGCTGATCGAGGACATTCTCCGAGCGCAGGGCCGGTGGGACGCGCTCATCGCCGTGCAGGCCCCGAACGCCCGTGATTGAAGAGTACCTTCCGCTGCTCTCTGCGCTCGTCGCCCTCCTGCTCGGCCTGGCTGCCGGCAAGGCGTGGGAACGCTACAAGCTCCACGAGGGCCGCTGGATCGATCGCCGCAAGGCGCGACAGTCGCCGCATTACATCCAGGGGCTCAACTTCCTGGTCGCCAACCAGCTCGATCACGCGATCGAGGAGTTGAGCCAGGCCGCGCGCGTGGACGAGGACGCCGTCGAGATCCACATGATCCTCGGCAACCTCTATCGCGAGAAGGGCCAGGTCGGGCGCGCCATCCAGATCCACCAGCAGATCCTGCAGCGACCGCGGCTCAGCAAGCTCGAACACACATATGCCCTGCTCTGCCTCGGCCTCGACTTCACGCGCGGCGGCTTCGTCGATCGCGCGCACGAGGCGTTCGGCGAGGTGCTGCGGCTCGATCCGAGCAACGAGCACGCCCTGCTGCAACTGCAGAAGCTGTTCGAGGACCAGAACCAGTGGTCCGACGCCTATCGCGTGCGCCGTGAACTCGCGCGCGAGGACGAACCCGAGCACCAGCAGCGGCGGCACCTGCAGATCCAGGCGTTCCTCGAGAACGAGCTCGGCATGCAGGCGCTCGCGCGGCAGGACCTCACGGCCGCCCGGCGGCATTTCGAGGCGGCGATCGATCTCGACCCCGAGGTCGTGCCGGCATACCTGAACCTCGGCGACGTGAGGCGCGACGCCGGCGACATGCCGGGCGCGGTGGAGATCTGGGAGCGGCTGGTGGCGTCGATGCCGCAGCGCGCGCACCTGGTCGCCGACCGCCTCGGAGACGCGTACACGGCGGCGGGGCGCAGCGAAGCGTTCGAGCACCTCTTCCGGCGCATCGCCATGGACCACCCGCTCGACTGGCGGGCCCGCCTCGCGCTCGCGCGCCACTTCCTGCGCGCCGATCGGCCCGAGGACGCCCTGCAGATGGTGCTGGCCTCGCTCACCATCAACCCGCACGCGCTGCTGGTGCACCAGGCGGCGTGGGACATCCTGCTCGCGCTGAACCTCGACAAGCCGTCGGTGGAACGCTACGTCACGCACAGTCGCGACGCGGTGTTCTACCGCGACCCGCACATCTGCCTGCGTTGCCGCTACCGCAGCAAGGAACTGCTCTGGCGGTGCCCGCACTGCCACGAGTGGAACTCGTTCGTCGAAGACCGACTCGCCCCGGCGCGGACGTCAGATGACGCCGAAGCCTGATGGCGTGCTGCACGTCGGACTGACCGGCGGCATCGCCACCGGGAAGTCCTACGTGACGCAACGCCTGCACGAAGCGGGTTTACCGACGATCGACGCGGATCGACTGGCGCGCGAGGCCGTGTTCCCAGGATCGGCTGGGCTGAAGGCCGTCGTGGCCCGCTTCGGGCGCGACGTGCTCACCGAGGCTGGCGCTCTCGACCGCGCCAGGCTGGGGGCCATCGTGTTCGCCGACGCGCAGGCCCGCCGCGACCTGGAGGCCATCATTCACCCGGAGGTGCGGCGGCGCATCGCGGAGTGGCAGAATCGGCTCGCGCAGTACGGCTACCGGGGGCCGCTCGTCGCAGACATCCCCCTGCTCTTCGAGACCGGCCGGACGGAGGACTTCGACGTGATCGTCGTGGTGGCGTGCGAGCCGGCGCTGCAACGGCAGCGGCTGGTGGAGCGTGATGGCCTGACCGCGGAAGAAGCGGATCGCCGGATGGCGGCGCAGTGGCCGATCGCACGGAAGGTCCAGGAAGCGGACTTCGTGGTGCGCACCGACGGTACGTTCGCCGATACGGACGCCCAGGTCGAGACGCTCGTGAGGCAGCTCAGGGCCCTGGCGGAACGCGCATCCACGTGAAATTCCAGATTCAGAATTTCAAATTTCAAGGCGCCGCTCGGCGGCCGTCAGTGTGTTCCGCATGAGCATCGCGATCGTCAGCGGTCCGACGCCGCCGGGCACGGGCGTCAACGCACCGGCGACGTCTGCCACCGCCGGGTGCACGTCGCCCATCAGTACCGATCGGCGCCGGCTCCACGCGTCGTGCCGCTTCGAGCCTGCGCCGAAGTACTTCACGACGTCCGCCTCCTCGGTGATCTGGTTCATGCCGACGTCGATCACCGTCGCACCCGGCTTCACGAACTCCGGCGTGACGAACCCCGCACGTCCGATCGCGGCAACGAGGATGTCGGCCTCACGCGCCACCGACGGCAGGTCCTTCGTCCGGGAATGCGCGATGGTGACCGTGGCGTGCCGATGCAGGAGCAGCAGCGCCATCGGCTTGCCCACGATGTCGCTGCGGCCGATCACCACTGCCCTGGCGCCGGCGATCGCGACGTCGCTTCGCTCGAGCAGCTCGATGATGCCCGCAGGCGTGCAGGCGACGAGCCCCTCGCGGTTCTGCACGAGCCGGCCGACGTTCTCCGCGGTAAACCCGTCGACGTCCTTCCGCGGGTCGATGGCCTCGAAAACGTGGCGCGCGGCATCGCGTCCCATCGCCGCAGGCAGCGGCGACTGCACGAGGATGCCGTCGACCTCGGGATCGGCGTTCAGCGCCCCGACGAGGTCGAGTACGTCGGCGAGCGACGTCGTGGCATCGCGCTGGTGCAGGTGGACACGGAAGCCGACCTCGGTGCCATGTGTGCGCTTGCCGCCGACGTAGACGTGCGACGCCGGGTCGTCACCGACGAGGACGAGCGCGAGCCCGGGCGGGCGACCCGCCCGAGAGGTGAACGCGCGGACCTGCGGCTGCAGGTCCTCCCGCATGCGTCGCGCGAGCCCTGCCCCATCGAGTACGCGTGCCGCCATCAGGCTTGCCCGTCGCGTCGCAGGTGGCTGTGCCGATAGCCGTACGCGAAGTACACGACGACGCCGACCGCCATCCAGATCAGGAGCCGCTCCCAGGTGTGCCATGGCAGGCCGGCCATCAGCCCGAACGACACGAGCGCGGACAGCGGCGCCACGACGAACACCCCCGGCACCTTGAACGGCCGCTCGATGTCCGGGCGCTTGATCCGCAGGACGAGAATGCCGATCGATACGATCACGAACGCGAGCAGCGTGCCGATGCTCACGAGCTCGCCCAGGATGTTGATCGGCGTGAAGCCGGCCGCGAGCGCCACGACGACGCCCGTGATGATCGTGGTCACGTAGGGGGTGCGGTAGCGCGGGTGAATCGTCCGCGCCCATCCCGGCAGCAGGCCGTCGTTGGCCATCGACATGAAGATGCGCGGCTGACCGAGCATCATCACGACCATCACCGAGCTCAGGCCAGCGATCGCGCCGAGCTTCACCGCCAGGGGCATCACGTTGAGGAGCGGCGCAAGGGCCGAGGTGGCGCCCGCTTCGCGCGCCGCGTCGATGGCGACGGCCATCGGCGCCGCCACGCCGAGCTCCGGGTACGGCACCAGGCCGACCATCACCCCCGACACGAGCACGTACAGGATCGTGCAGACGACGAGCGACCCGAGGATGCCGATCGGCATGTCGCGCTGTGGGTTCTTCGCTTCCTGCGCGGCGGTCGACACCGCGTCGAAGCCGATGAAGGCAAAGAAGATGACACCTGCCCCGCGCACGATGCCGCTCCACCCGAACTCGCCGAACCTGCCCGTGTTCTCGGGAATGAAGGGCGACCAGTTGGCCGTCTCGACGAACATCCCGCCCGCGGCGATCACCAGGATCACCACCGCGACCTTCACGACCACGATGATCGCGTTGACGCGCGCCGATTCCTGGATGCCGACGACGAGCAGCGCCGTCACGAACACCGTGATCAGCACGGCTGGCAGGTTGAACACGGCCGTCACGATCGAACCGTCCGCCATGGTGATCGCCGTCCCGGGCGCCGCGCTGAGGGCAGCGGGGAACGTGACACCGAAATCGTGCAGGAAACTGATGACGTACCCGGACCACCCCACGGCCACCGTCGCTGCGCCGAGCGCGTACTCCAGGACCAGGTCCCAGCCGATGATCCAGGCGATGAACTCGCCGAGTGTCGCGTACCCGTAGGTGTAGGCGGATCCGGCAATCGGCACGGTCGACGCGAACTCCGCATAGCAGAGCCCAGCCAGCGCGGCGGCCAGTCCGGCGAGCAACATGGAAAGGACGATGGCCGGACCCGCGTGTGCCGCGGCCGCCTGCCCCGTGAGCACGAAGATCCCGGTGCCGATGATGGCGCCGATGCCCAGGGACACGAGATCGCCCGCACCCAGCACCCGCTTGAGCGAGTGCTCGCCGCCGGCAGCAGCCTCGGCCCGGATGCGATCGATCGACTTGGTCGCGAACAACGACATTGAGAACCCTCCGGAGGCACCGGCCGCCGCGGCACGATGCCCGCCCGTGCGCCACGATCGTGGCGTTCGCGTAGCAAAAGACGGCCGATTATACACGGCCGAGCCGGTGCGACCCGGCGCTGCGAGCCATGCCGCCCCGGCCCTTGCCTGCGCGCAAGCTCGAAGGCCGATGGTCGAGGGAGGAAGGCGGGAGTTCCGCCTCAGGCCTCGCCGAGCACGCGCAGGAACTCCCGCACGCGAGCCGGCGGACCACCGCCAACCAGGAGGTCGCTGATCACCACGACCGCGTCCGCACCCGCCTCGATCACCTCCGCTGCCGATGCGACGGTGATGCCGCCGATGGCCACGATCGGCCGTCCGCCGAGCGCCGCTGCCTGCTCGCGCGCCTGGCGGACGAGCGTCAGCCCCACGGGAACGTAACCCGTGTCTTTCGTCTGCGTGCCGAACACCGGACCGACGGCGATGTAGTCCGCGCCGCATCGGCAGGCATCGGCAACCTGCGCCGCGGTGTGCGTCGAGGTGCCGATGACGGCGGCCTCACCCAGCAGGCGACGCGCCTCCTCGACCGGGAGATCGTCCTGCCCGAGATGCACGTGTCTCGTGCCGGCCGCAAGCGCGATGTCCACGCGGTCGTTGACGATGACCAGGGCGTCGGCACCCGCGCGTGACGCGATGGCGTCGGTCCAGGCCAGGACGTCCCTGGCCGGCGCATCCTTGGCGCGCAGTTGCAGGAAGCGGACGCCTGCCTGCAGGTACGCGTCGGCGAGGTCGGGCACGCGCCAGCCGGTGCGCGCCGAGACGTCAGCGTCGACGATGGCGTAGAGACGCGAGGGGACGCGACGGAAAGCCAGGTGATCGATGCCTCAGGCGGCCGGCGCGGGCCCTTGCTCGGCACGGGGCGGGTTCGGCTTCGGGTCCTTGAGGAAGCGGTCCATGAACGCGGTGGAGATCCGCCCCTGCTGGAAGTCCTCGTCGGCGAGGATGCGCAGGTGCATCGGCACCGACGTGTGGATGCCCTCGACGATGGTCATCTCGAGTGCGCGACGCATCCGCGCGATGGCTTCCTCGCGCGTGCGGCCATACGACATCACCTTGGCGATGAGCGAGTCGTAGTTGGGCGGCACGGTCGCCTCGGCGTGCACGAAGGTGTCGACCCGGATGCCGGGGCCGCCGGGCAGACACAACGCCTCGATCCGCCCCGGACTCGGGGCGAACGTCTCGGGATTCTCCGCGTTGATGCGGCACTCGATCGAGTGGCCGGTGATCTTCACGTCGTCCTGCGAGAAGGACAGCTTCTCGCCGGCGGCGATGCGGATCTGCTCCTTCACGATGTCGAGTCCCGTGACGAGCTCGGTGACGCCGTGCTCCACCTGCAGGCGCGTGTTGGCCTCGATGAAGTACAGGTTGCCCTGCGCGTCCATCAGGAACTCGAACGTGCCGGCACTGGTGTGGCCCACGGCCCTGGCCGCGTCGACCACCATCTTGCCGAGCGCCTTGCGCTGCTTGTCGGTGATCACCGGCGATGGGGCTTCCTCGATCAGCTTCTGGTGGCGGCGCTGCACGGAACACTCGCGCTCGCCGAGGTGCACGACGGTGCCGTGCTCGTCGCCGAGGATCTGCACTTCGATGTGGCGCGGGGCCTCGAGATACTTCTCGAGGTACACGTCACCGATCCCGAAGGCCGCCTGCGCCTCGCGCTGTGCGGTACGGAGCGCCTGGCTCAACTCCTCGGCGGTGCGGACGATCCGCATGCCGCGTCCGCCCCCGCCGTTGCTCGCCTTGATGATGACGGGGTACCCGAGCTCGGCCGCGACGCGCTGCCCCTCGTCCTCGCTCTCGACCGGACCTTCGCTGCCGGGCAGCGTGCTGACGCCCGCCTTCTTCATGGCCCGACGGGCGCGCGACTTCTCGCCCATCAGCCGGATGACCGACGGGCCGGGGCCGATGAACTTGATGTGGCAGGCCTCGCAGACCTCCGCAAGGTACGCACTCTCGGAAAGGAAACCGTAGCCCGGATGAATCGCGTCGGCGCCGGTGATCTCCGCGGCGCTGATGATGGCCGGCACGTGCAGGTAGCTCTCCGTGCTGCGCGCGGGCCCGATGCAGACGTCCTCGTCGGCGAAACGGACGTGCAGGCTGTGCTCGTCGGCCTCGGACCAGACCGCCACGGTCTTGATGCCCATCTCCCGGCAGGCACAGATGACGCGCAGCGCGATCTCGCCACGGTTGGCAATCAGGATCTTCTTGAACACGCGGAACCCCGGGCTAACGCGCGCGCACGGCGAACAGCCGCTCGCCGTACTGCACGGGCTGGCCGTTCTCGACGAAGATCTGGACGATTTCGCCGTCGTACTCCGACACGATCTCGTTCATCAGCTTCATCGCTTCGATCAGGCACAGGACCTGGTTCTTGCGGACCGCGTCGCCGACGCTGACGAAGGGCGGCGCGGAGGGCTCGGACGCACGGTAGAACGTGCCGACGATTGGTGACGTGACGACCGCGAGCTCGACGCCCTCGGTGTCGGTGACCTCCTGGCCGTTGCCGCCCGTCGCGGCTTCGGCGCTGACGGCGCCAGGGGCCGGCACGGCAGCCGCAGGAGCCAGGGGGACCGGCAGTTGTCCGGGGCTGACGACCACGGCCGGCGCCTCCTGCCCCTTCTTGCGGACCCGCAGCTTGACGCCCTCCTGTTCCAGCTCGAACTCCGAGAGCTCGTGTTCACGGACCAGGTCGAGGATCTGCTTGATTTCGTCGAGTGTCATCGTCAGTGGGCGGTCGGCCAGCCGAGGGGCACGTCGGTGATTCGTTCGCAGCCGTCCGTCGTCACGACCACGTCGTCTTCGATACGGATGCCGACGCGGCCCGTCACGTAGGCCCCCGGTTCGATCGTACAGACCACGCCAGCCTCGAGGGAGGGCTGCGCGGCGTCGTCGGGGCGCGGTCGGGCGAGTCGGGGCGCCTCGTGCACCTCGAGGCCCAACCCGTGCCCGGTTCCGTGTCCGAAAGCTTCCCCGAGCCCGGCGTCTTCGAGCACCTGCCGGGCCATCCGGTCCACGTCGGCCGGCGAGGCACCCGGCCGCAGCGCAGCGCACCCGGCCTGCTGCGCGGCGAGCACGGCATGATACTGCCGGTCGACCGCGGACGAGGGGCGCCCCAGACACACGGTCCGGGTCAGGTCGACGCAGTATCCGCCGTAGACCCCGCCGAAGTCCAGCACCACGACGTCCCCGGGTTCGAGCCGGCGCGTCGTCGGACGGGCGTGCGGCAAGGCACTGCGCGGGCCGCTGGCGACGATGGTGTCGAACGCCGCACGCGAGAACCCGGCCGCCCGTACCCGCGCGTCGATGTCGGCCGCCACCTCGAGTTCGGTCCGTCCTGCGCCGGCCACGCCATCGACGAGCACCCCGCGCGCGACCTCCGAAAGCCGGGCGCCGCCTTCCCGCAGGAGCGAGAGTTCGGTTTGATCCTTCACGCGGCGGAGGTCCTCCACGAGGTCGAGCGGGCGTCCCACGAGTGTGCCCGCCCATTGGACCTTGTGGAGGGCCTGCTCGAGCTGACGGGCGTCGTGCAGCGAGAGGACGCGACTCTCGAGCACGAGGCTGCCGATGCCCTCGCGTGCGCAGGCTTCGGCGACGCAAGCCGCGGGGCGCACGCTGGCGGTGGGAACCACCGCGAGCAGGTCGTCGCCGAGCGCCTCGACCTGCGCCGCGGCTGCCGCCTCGTAGCGGGGGTCCACCAGCAGCGACAACCGGCCGTCACCTCGTAGCAGGCCCATGCCGGCCGTGGCGTCGAGGCCGGAGAGATAGCGGAGGTTCGGCAGGTGCGAGACCAGCAGGGCGTCCGCGCCGGCCCCACGCAATGCCGCGCCGGCGCGACCGAGGCGGGCGCGGTAGTCGAACGCCACGGGGAGAGGAAGCGGGGCGCGCACGGCGCCCTAGGATACCCGCCGTCCGCTACGACCCGCCCTCCGGGAACAGGGCGGCGCGCCTGGCACGAACGGCGTCGAGCATCTGCTGGAGCGACACGAGCGCCGGCGTGAGCAACTCGTCGCGGGTGGCCGTGTCCTCGATGGCGGCGTCGACGGCCGCGTCGGCCATCGCGGCGCGCACGGCGGGCGACGCGTGGGTCGGTGGTTCGAGGCTGGCCTGTGGCTGTCCGGCCTGCGCGAAGACTTCGTCGAGCGCGGAGGCCAGCGATCCCGCCCAGCGCTCGGCGACCGGCGCGGGCCGTGCCTCCGACGGCAGGTCCTCGACGGCTCCAGACGCCTGGACTTCGGCGACCGTCACGAGTGCGGCGGCCGGTTCGTCCTCGTCAGGCGCGATCTCCTCGTCGGGCCCGACCGCGTCGAACGCACCGCCCATGGGCGATGAGGCCTCGACCGGCGCAGCGCTCGCATCGGTCACCTTGACGACACCTGCATGGGGTTCGTCGGACGCCGGTTCGGATGCGGCCGCATCGGCGACATCCCGGGGATCCCACGAATCGGTCGCAACGGGGGGCTCGACGACCACGGCGGGCTCGTCTGCCCACCCGGGAGGCCCGGGTGCAGCGGGTCCAGGCGCATCCCAGCCGGCAAACGAGGCTGGCGCGGCGCCTTCGCTCACCGGTTCCACGAACAACCCGCGCCACACACCCGAATCACCCACGCCTGGGTCAGCCGACAGGTCGACGTCGGAAGCCGCCGCGGTCTCGACGACCGGCATGTCGATGGTCGGGGCGTCCCAGACCGAGGGGCTCGCGTCGACGGCCGCTGCGGTAGCGGCAACCGCCTCCGCCGCGTCCGGAGTCTCGACCGCCGCGCTGCGGCCATCGGGCGCGGCGATGGACCACCCATACACGGGGGCGCCGCCCGCCGGCCCGTCCGCAAGTGCCGGCGCAACGTCGGGCTCGGTGGCGGGCACCGGCCAGATGCCGGGCGGTTCGTCGCCCTGCAGGTGCGGCGGAACGAAGCACATCGTGGCCGCGTCGGCATGGACGGCAGCGACCTCGGTCGCTGGTTCGGCCAGCCACGGGT
>JAEYZV010000156.1 GCA_023427865.1 Acidobacteriota bacterium | reverse complement strand
GCCTGAGGGCAGCGTCGGCGAGGGAGAGATCTCGGGCAGCAGCCAGCCCTGCTCGTCACGGGCCGGCACCGACACCTCGAACTGGTGCAGCGGCGTGCGGTCGCGGACGCCGGCCAGCGACTCGCCGTACTGCGTGGTGCTCTCGCGGCCGACCGTGTAGGTCACGCCGGCCTGCGCCATCAGGTCGCCTTCGTATGTCGCGTCGGCGAAGATCCGGCCCCGGAACTCGGCCCCGTTCTCGAGGCGGATCGCCGTGACGCGCGTGCCGTCCTTCGCCACGCCCGTGCGCTCGACGAGGCGATGCCGGTAGAACACCTGGACGCCGGCCTCGGCCACCCACTCCTTGAAGATCGCCTCGGCAACGTGCGGCTCGAGGTGCCACTGAATCGGCACGCCGTACTTGCGTCCCGCGCGTTCGTAGAACTCGAGCGAATAGCCGCCAATCACCTCCTTCCGGCCGTAGTCGGTCCAGCCGAGCCCGCCCGACACCATGCCACCGAGGTGGTCACGCGGTTCGAGCAGCGCCACCGACGCGCCTTCGCGTGCGGCGGCGATGGCGGTCACCACGCCGGCCGCGGTGCCGCCGTAGACGACCACGTCGAACGATCTCGCCATGGGTTGTGCCGACACCGACGCCGACGCCGACATGCCGAGTCCGACGAGCAGGAAGACGACTGCTGTACGCATCAGATCTCCAGGTCGCACAGAGCGGGTGGACCTCAGTGC
The DNA here is from genome assembly GCA_023427865.1 of Acidobacteriota bacterium. Lineage (GTDB taxonomy): Bacteria > Acidobacteriota > Vicinamibacteria > Vicinamibacterales > Vicinamibacteraceae > Luteitalea. The sequence goes on along the minus strand of JAEYZV010000156.1, from coordinate 2,405 downwards.
GAGCGGGTGGGCTCGCGGGCGAAGCCGTGCTTGTGGAGCCACAAGCCGGCCAGCCACGGCCAGGTCCCGATCGGCCCTTCCTTCTCACCGAGACCGAACCCGTGGCGGCCCCCTTCGAAGAGATGCAGTTCGGTCTCGACACCGGCCTTCCGCAATGCCTGCACCAGGAGGAGGCTGTTCTCGGGCGGGACGGCGGTGTCGCCCGTCGTGTGCACGAGGAAGACAGGGGGCGTGCGGCTGGTCACGCGGCGCTCCGACGACATGGCTGCCATCGCCTCGGAGGAGGCGTCCGGACCGAGCAGGTTCGTGCGCGACCCCTTGTGCACCCAGGCGTCCTCGGTGAACGTGATGACGGGATAGATCAGGATCGCGAGGTCGGGCCGGCTGCTCACGCGCTCGACGGGATCGGGCGAGGCCACGTCGCCATCGGTGAACTGCGTCGCCGCCGTGCTCGCGAGGTGGCCGCCGGCCGAGAAGCCGAGGATGCCGATGCGATCGGCGTCGAGTCCCCACGCCCTTGCCTGCGTGCGGACGTACCTGATGGCGCGGGAGGCGTCGCTCAGCGGCGCCGGGTGCCGGTACGGCGCCACGCGGTACCGCGCGACGAACGCCGTCACGCCGACGGAGTTGAGCCACTTCGCGATGGGCTCGCCTTCGTGCGCCGCGCGCCCGCGGTAACCCCCGCCGGGCAGCACGACGAAGGCCGCCCCCGTCGCGGTGCCCGGTGCCGGCGCATACACCGTAATCGCCGGGGTGTCCTCGGGACCATCGCCGGTGGCGAGCGGTGCGGGCCCGTCCCAGAGACGGACCTCGGTGCCCGTCGCGGGCAGTTGTGCGTGCGCGAGGACAGGTGCGAGCAGCACCCCCAGCGCCAGCCCAACGTGTGTGATTGCCGTCAGTCGCATCGGGGTCGACTCCACAACTCGCCGGTTTGTCGTTTGGTCGTTCGTCAGCGTCGCGTGTTATAGCATGCAGCCGACCTCCAGCCATGGCGTACCTCCTCGGCATCGACGTCGGCACCGGCGGCACCCGGGCCCTGACCCTCGACGACTCCGGCACCGGGCTCGGATCGGCCACCGCCGATCACGCGCCCTTCGCCTCCCCTCGCACGGGCTGGGCCGAACAGGATCCGGACGACTGGTGGCGCGCCTGCCGGCAGGCGGTGCCGCGCGCGCTCGAAGCGGCGGGCGTCGAGGCCGACACGATCGCGGCGGTCGGGCTGACCGGCCAGATGCACGGCGCCACGCTCCTCGACACCGACGGCCTCGTCGTGCGTCCGGCCCTGATCTGGTGCGACCAGCGGACGCAGGCCGAGTGCGACGAATTGACCGAACGGATCGGCGCCGCACGCCTCATCGAGCTGACGAGTAACCCCGCACTCACGGGATTCACGCTGCCAAAGCTGCTGTGGGTGCGCAGGACCGAGCCGGAGGCGTGGGCCCGCGTGCGCCACGTCCTGCTGCCGAAGGACTACATCCGCTACAAGCTCACCGGACGACTCGCCACCGACGTCGCCGACGCATCGGGAACGCTGTTGTTCGACGTGGCACGCCGGCAGTGGTCGGCGGAGATGCTGCGCGCCACCGGCCTCGACGCGGCGCTGCTCCCCGAAGTCTTCGAAGGCCCGCAGGTGACCGGCTCGGTGACCGCCGCCGGCGCGGCGGCGACAGGACTGCTCGCCGGCACGCCCGTGGTAGCCGGCGGGGGCGACCAGGCCGCCGGCGCGGTCGGGATGGGCATCGTCGAGCCCGGTCTGGTGAGCGCGACGATCGGCACGTCTGGTGTCGTGTTTGCGGCAACGGATCGGCCCTCGCTCGACCCGAAAGGACGGGTGCACACGTTCTGTCACGCGGTGCCGGGCCGCTGGCACGTGATGGGCGTGACGCAGGCCGCGGGGCTCTCGCTGCGTTGGTTCCGCGATCGCTTCGGCTCGGGCGCGACCGATGGCCGCGACCCGTACGAGCGCCTCACCGACGAAGCGCTTGCGGTCCCCCCGGGCGCCGACGGCGTGCTGTGGGCGCCGTACCTCATGGGAGAGCGCACGCCGCACCTCGACGCCGACGCACGCGCGGCGATCGTCGGCCTTGCCGCGTCACACACGCGCGGGCACATCGTGCGAGCCATCCTGGAAGGCGTGGCGTTCAGCCTGCGCGACAGCCTCGCGATTCTCGAGGAGATGCAGGTGCCGGTCGAGGCCATCCGCCTCGGGGGCGGCGGTGCCCGGTCGCCGCTCTGGCGGCAGATCCAGGCCGACGTGTACGGCACCTCCGTGCAGACCGTGGCCGGCGAAGAGGGGGCCGCGTACGGCGCCGCGGTCCTGGCCGGCGTCGGTGCGGGCGTGTGGCCGGACGTCGACGCCGCGTGCGCCCGCGTCGTCCGCGTGACGAGCGAGGTCGCGCCCGGCG
>JAEYZV010000112.1 GCA_023427865.1 Acidobacteriota bacterium | reverse complement strand
GGCGTGCAGTGGCACCCCGAGAACTTCTGGCGGACGCGCGAGTTCCTGCCGTTGTTCGAGGCGTTCGCCGCCGCGTGCGCCGCGCGCGCCGCAGCACACGCGTAGCGCGCGCCGGCTCGACGTCACGCTGCGCGAACGTCCGTCGCCGTCGGGCCCTGCCCGCTGGGCGGTGCGGCGGTTCACGCCGGGTTCAAGGCCTGCACCAACGCGTCCATGTCTGCCGCCGTGTTGTTGAGGTGGGGCGAGACGCGGATGGACGAACCGCGCAGTGACACGTGGATGCGTGCCTCGGCAAGGCGGGACGCGACGGTGGACATGTCGGTGCTTGCCGGCGGACGCAACCCGACGAGGTGCGATCCGCGCCATGCCTCGTCCTCCATGGCGTAGCCGGCTTCGCGCAGCTGCGCGAGCGCGGGCGCCCACAACGCTGCGGTGTGCGCCTGGATGCGAGAGGCGCCCCATTCCTCCACGAGCCGCAGTGCCTCGATGGCCATCGGCAACGTGATGAAGTTCGCGCGCTGGCCGACGTCGAAGCGCTGGCTTCCCGGTCCGTATTCGTCGGTATACGCCACGAGCCCGCGGAAGTCCTCGCTCCCCTCGCGTCCGGCCCAGGTCTCCTCGAGCGGTTCACCTTGCGCGAAGGCGTCGCCGAACCACCCGAACGCCATCCCGTAAGGGCCCATCAACCATTTGTAGGCGGCGCAGACGACGGCGTCCGGGCGGACCGCCTCGAACGGGAAGTCGAGCGCGCCGACCGATTGCGTGCCGTCGATCACCACCAGGGCACCGACCTCGCGCGCACGAGCAGCCAGCCGCACGAGATCGAACCTCGTGCCGTCGGTCCAGTGCACGTGCGGGATGGCCAGCATCGCCGTCCGCGCGTCGATGGCGTCGTGCAGCGCCTCGTTCCAGGCCGCACCGCGCTCATGCTGCGTGTCGGGCGCCGCGACCGTGCGGAGTTCCGCCCTCGCGCCCCCGCACAGCCGACGCCACGGGTACACGTTGCTGGGGAACTGCTCCCCCGCCACGACAATGGCCTGCCCCGCGGCCAGCGGCAGGTTGCGCGCCACGATGCCCATGCCGTAGGACACGCTCGCGAGCACCGCGACCTGAGCATGTCTGCCGGAGCCCAGCACGGACGCGAAGCGCTGCTTCACGACCTCGACCTCCGTGAAGAAGTCGGCCGCGTGGATCGTCCACGGCCGGCGCTTGCGCGCGAGGCCGGCGCGTCCCGCCTCCTCCACCGACGCCGGGATCGGCGACATGTAGGCGCAGTTCAAGTAGTGGACGTCGGGGTCGAGGTGGAACACGGGGGACACAGATTCGGGATTGGGGATTGGGGATTGGGGATTTCGGGATTCGGGACTCGGGATTCAGCGCTCCAGGATCACGACCGTCTCGACATGCGCGGTGACCGGAAACATGTCGAACACCGTCATCGCCCGCACGCGCAAGCCGGCTGCGGTGAGCGGCTGGAGGTCTCGGGCGAGCGTCGCGGGGTCGCTCGACACGTACACGAGACGACGCGGCGGCGACGCGGCCAGCGCGCCGGCGACGACTGGTGACAGCCCCGTGCGCGGCGGGTCCACGATCACGCACGTGTCAGCCAGCGTGCGCGCCTCGTCTCGCACGAACGACTCCACGTCACCACGATCCGCCCGCACGCGCGCTCCGAACGGCGCGGCATTGGCGACCAGGTCCTCCGCGCTCACCGGATCGCCCTCTACACACGTGACGGCTGCCGAGCCCGCGGCCGCGGCCGCGATGCCGAACAACCCGACGCCAGCGTAGAGATCCACGACCGGGCCGTCGGCGCAGAGCGAGTCGACGACGTGCCGCACGAGACGCGGCACGAGCGCGCGATTGCCCTGGAAGAACGCCGCCGCGTGCCGCACGAGCCCGGCATCGCCGCCCTCGGGCACGCCGAGCGCGTGCAGCGACTCGCGGACCCACGGGCGTCCCAGCAGCGCTGTCGTGTGTCGCGACGCCGCCAGCGCCGCACTCACGCCCGTGCAGTGCGGACCCAGGGCGGCAACCGTACCGTCGGCTGTACCGAAGACGTCGCCGTGGCGCGGGAGTGGTCGCGAGAGCTCGAGATGTGCCGCCTGCTGGTCCCCGGCCACCGTGGCCGTCACGACGACGGCATCGACGGCGCGCAAGGCCTGCGGTGCGAGCCGTCCCACGACGGCCTCGGCGAGCTCGATCAACCCGTCCACCATCTGGCCCGACGGGCGTGGATCACAGAGCGAGTGCGAACCCTCCCTGAAGAAGCCGACGCGCCCACCCTGGACGTGGAGGCGGGCGCGCAGGCGCCAGCCCTGCACCGGCGAGGCGACCGTCTCGAGCGCTGGCAGGTCGCGCAGCCTGCCGATGCGGGCCATGGCGTCTTCGACGATGGCACGCTTGAGGGAGAGTTGGCGCGGATAGGCGACGTGCGCGAATGCCAGGCCGCCACACCGTGGATCGCCGTCGGGCGCGACCCTGTCGGGTGAGGGCTCCTCGACGGCCTCGACACGCGCGAACGCCACGCCCTTGCCGCTGCGTTCCATCGACACACGGACACGCTCGCCCGGGATGCCGCCGCTCACGAGGACGACACGGCCTTGGTGACGCGCGAGCGTCCTCCCGCCGGCGACCGGCTTCTCGAGCGTGAGCGTGAGGGGCGCGTCAGCCATGGAGGCGCACCTGCGGCAACGTGAAATGCCGCCGCGCCAGTTCGCCGCGCAAGGCCTGCTCGGCTTCCCGAAGTGCATCTGACGGCATCTGGCCGCGATACGCCGCCAGCTCGCGCCGCACCTCCTCGTCGATCGACGCACGTCCTGCCGGGTCGAGCGAATCGAGGGCCGCCGCCGTCATCGCGTCTTCGATCTGCGTCAAGCGCTCGACCAGCGCGCCCCGCGCGTCGCCGCGCGCCCCGCGCGAGGCGTCCAGGCAGGCGTCGACATCCCGGAGCGTACGCGCCAGCGCTGCGGCAAGGTCAGCGGGCAGGGCGTGCGTCGCGAGGATTGACGACAGTCGCACGAGCACGCGCTCCAGGTGCTTCGGCAGCGACGGCATGCGTGCCGATGCCGCCGACACGGCCGGCTCGCCGGATTGCGCGGCGGTGGACGTGGCACCGGTGGCTGCATGAACGCCGACGGCACGCCGCCACTGGTCGAAGGCGTCACGGACGTCGGCGTCGCAGAACTCGACGCGCACCGGCCGGCGACGTGGGCCCTTCGCGGTCAGCCGCGTGACCGTGCGGTCGACGCCGTGCAGCACGACACGCAGGGGCATGCCATCGCGCGCCCATCCCGCCACGAGCTCGAACGCCGGACCGACGATGCGCACGAGGTGCCCGCCGTTGACGCGGCACAGGTGCGCTTCCACGGCGCGGCAGAACGCGCCGCCGTCGGCGCTCGCCGGGGTGTCGGTGTCGTGCATCACGCCTCGTCCAGCAGCCACTCGACCTCGCCCCCGTGCACCGTCACCTCGTTGTCGTCACTCGTGCGCACGCGCAACGCACCCGACTCGTCGATCCCGAGGCTGCGCCCCGTCTGCATCACTCCCTGATGGTGCCAGCGGACGGCGGTGCCGTCCACCGACGGCGCGCGTCGGCGCCACTCGTCGCGCACGCGCGCGCACTCGCCCCTCGAGAGCTGGTGACAGCCCGCCCGCAGCTGCACGAGCAGCGCGCGTACGAGCGCCTCGACACGCGTCCCGTCGAGCGGCGCACGTCCTGCCGTGTCGAGCGCGATCATCCGTCGCGCGACATCATCGGGCGCTGGCGACGCGGACAGGTTCAGCCCGATTCCCAGCACGACGGTCCGCAGCACGCCGCCGTCGCTGGCGCCCTCGGCAAGGATGCCCGCGAGTTTCCGCCACGCCGGACCAGTCGCCGGCCCGGCTGGGACAGCCGGCCCCACCCATTCGTGGCGCTCCTCAATCCAGGTTGGGACAGTCGGCCCTGCCGATCGCTGGTGATCCGAGCCCGGCCCCTGCTGTGACGACACCCTCACCATGACGTCGTTGGGCCACTTCAGCTCCGCCGGTACATCGCACACGTCGGTGATCGCCTGCACGACGCCGACACCCGCCATCAACGTGATCAGCGCGGGAGCCGGTGACGTGCCGTCGGCGCGCCCCGCCGGCCAGCGGTCGGGCCGCAGCAACGTGGAGAGGTAGAGTCCGTGTCCGGCCGGGGAGTGCCAGGACGCCCCGCGACGGCCGCGACCCGCCGTCTGCCCGGCCGCGATTACCGTGTAGCCTTCCGGCGCTCCCTCGAGTGCGGCGCGCGCCACATCGTCGTTCGTGGAACCCGTCGTCCGCAGCACGAGTACGTGCGGCGCGACGGCCCCGGCCACGCCCCGGCGCACGGCATGCAGCCAGTCGTCGAGCCCGCCGCTCACGGTGCGGGCGCGATCTTGAAGCTCAGGTCCATGGCAGCCGCCGAGTGCGTGAGCGCACCAATCGACACGAAGTCGGCGCCCGTGGCCGCGATCTCCGGGATGCGATCGAGCGTCACGCCGCCCGACACTTCGACCTGCGCGCGCCTCTTCGACCGACGCACCGTCTCGGCCAGGGTCGCCAGGTCCATGTTGTCGGCAAGGATGCGCGTCGCACCCGCGCCGAGCGCCTCGTCGACTTCCTCGAGCGTGCGCACCTCGACCTCGATCACCATGTCCTGGCCGGCCTCGCGCATGCGCTGGAGCGCCGCGGCGACGCCGCCCGCGAGCGCGAGGTGGTTGTCCTTGATGAGGATGCCGTCGTCGAGCGCGAAGCGGTGGTTCGTGCCGCCGCCGGCACGCACCGCGTACTTCTCCAGCACGCGAAGGGTCGGGGTCGTCTTGCGTGTGTCGAGGACGACGAGCGACGTGCCGCGCGCGGCGTCGACATGCCGACGCGTGAGCGT
>JAEYZV010000512.1 GCA_023427865.1 Acidobacteriota bacterium | reverse complement strand
CCACGACATGGGCCACCAATCCCCACAACAGGCCCTGCGTGATCGACAGCGTCAGCGGAATCAGCACGAGCGTCAGGAACGCCGGGATCATCTCCTCGAGCCGGTCGAACGGCAGCGCGCGGCAGGTGCGGAACATCAGCACGCCGACGATGATCAGCACCGGCGCGGTCGCAAACGACGGCACCGCTGCTGCGAGCGGGGCGAGGAACAGGCACGGCAGGAAGCACAGACCTGCCACGACCGCGGTGAGGCCGGTGCGGCCACCCGCGTTGATCCCCGCGGCGCTCTCGACGTACGCCGTGCCGGACGACGACCCCAGCAGCCCGGCGCCGAGCGTCGCCCACGCATCGACGATCAACCCCTGCCGCAGCCGGATGGGCCGCCCGTGCTCGTCGGTGTAGCCGGTCGCCTCGGCCACGCCGATGAACGTGCTCAGCGAGTCGAACAGGTCGGTGAAGAGCACCGCGATGATCGACGGCCACAGCGCGGGAGCCAGCGCCCCCCAGATGTCGAGCCGCAGCGTCACCGCCGTGAAGTCCGGACGACTCACCCACGACGCCGGCATCGCCACGAGCCCCAGCAGCCAGCCGAGGAGCGTGACGAGCACGATGCTGCTCAGGAACGCGATCGCCTTGCCCCTGACCATCAACGCCACGGCGACGACGAGCCCGAACACCGCGAGCAGCACCTGCGGCGTCACCTGTCCGGCCTTCACCATCGTCACCGGGTCGGCGACGATGACCCCGGCGCCCCTGAGTCCGATCACCGTGAGGAGCAGGCCGATGCCTCCGGCCATCGCCGTCCGCAGTGCCGGGGAGATCGCCGCCGCCACCTGTTCGCGCAGCGGCGTGGCGGAGATCGCGAGGAACAGCACGCCGGCCCAGAACACCATGCCGAGCGCAGTGGGCCATGGCACCTGCTGTCCGATGACGATGGTGTAGGCGAAGAACGCGTTCAGGCCCATGCCCGGCGCGACGGCGAACGGGAGCCGCGCGTACACGCCCATGAGCACCGTCATCGACGCCGACAGCAACACCGTAGCGGCGAGCACGCCTTCGAACGGCATGCCCGTGCCGTCGGTCAGGACGGCCGGGTTGACGACGACGATGTAGGCGGTGGCGAGGAAGGTCGTCAGGCCGGCGACGAGCTCGGTGCGCAGCGGCGACGGCCGCGGCGCGTCGAGCGGGGTCGTCGCCGGTCCGGTCACGCGTCGACCACCGACGCGAGGAACGGCTCCAGCGTCGCCATCACGCGCGGCCACCGATACCACGTCTCGACGTACGTGCGTCCCTGCGCGCCGAACCGCACGGCGAGTTCCTCGTCGGTGGCCAGCAGCGCCAGCGCCTCGATGAATTCGTTGGCGTGGTTGTAGTACAGGCCGCCGTTGGCGCGCAGCATCTGCCCCTTGAGCACCTTGCAGCCGCCGTTGACGAGCGCCGGCACGCCGTGGTTCCACGCCTCGAGCAGCACGAGGCTGAGGCTCTCGTACGGCGACGGCATGATCAGCGTGCGCGCGCTGCCGAGCAGCGTCTCCCGCAGGTGCTCCGGGACGAACCCGAGCGGACGGATTTGGGGGTGGCTCGGCACCTCCATGAACTCGGGTCCGGCGAGGATCAGCGGCAGGTCGGGGCGTCCGTCCTCGACGTACCGCAGGTAGTGCCGGAACATCGTCTCGCAGCCCTTGTTCTTCTCCACGCGCCCGAGATAGAGCGCGTACGGGAAGCTCACGCCCATGTTCTCGAGTTCACCGCGCAGCTCGGGGTGCGGCAGGTCGGCCGGGCCGAGTCCCGAACCGATCACGCACGAGGGCGGCAGCGGCCCGCGGGCGCGGCTCGCCACCAGGTCGCGCTCCTCCTCGGTGAGGAACACGTAACCGGCCGGCAACGTGAAATAGTCGCCGAGCACGTCGAGCCAGATCGTCGGGTCCTCTTCGGCGGTCGGCACGAGAATCGCCCGGTCGGCGACGATGGGGACGCCGAAGAAGCTCGGGTAATAGCGATAGGACCAGAAGAGCACCAGGTCGTAGGACGTGCCTTCGGCGCGCAGGTGATCGAGCAGCGATGGCACCGTGGGGCCGTTCTCCTCGAACCAGGCGCGCTGGAGCTCGGCCGAGGATCGCCGCCCGAAGACCTGGTGGCTCAGGTCGGCGAAGCGATGCAGGTGGCGCGGGTGCGCGACCGGGAACCGCTTGATCTTCACGCGCCCCAGCTGGCTCACGCCCGGCGGGTAGACGTTGCGCCAGGTGAGGTAGTCCCGGGCACAGCTCGTGAGCACGGTCACGTCGTGCGACTCGGCGAGCCGCTCGGCGATCGCACGGCAATGGGCCTCCGCCCCGCCCGTGACCTCGGGACCGTAGCGCTGGACGACGCAGGCGAGCTTCACGCCTGTCCCGTCTCCGGTCCGCCGGTCGGCCTCCGGCCGGGTCCCTCGAGCGCCTCGACACGGGCCGCCAGGCGCGCGTTCTCCACGGTCAGCTGCTGGAGGCACGCCATCAGGACGAAGTTGAGATGCTCCTGCCGCGCGAAGTTCTCGCGGCTGTAGTCGTACAGCCAGCGCGTCACCGGCAGCACCAGCTTCTGCTTCAGCCAGACGATCAGGCCGCCGGCAATCGGCCGATGGCTCGCCAGCCGCAGGGAGGGATTCACCCGCCACTCGTCCTCGTCGTCGAGGAGCTCGGGGAGCAGGAGCGACTGCCGGTCGCTCTGCTGCAGGGCCCGCTCGAGCAGCCGTTCGGCGGCGGCAAACGTCGCCTCGTCCTCGAACTCCCGCACGCCGCTTCGCACGAGACGCTCCCGCACCGAGGCCTGCACGCGCGCCCGCACCTCGGCCATGACGTCCTCGGTGGCGATGGGCTGCAGCTTCTCGGGGGTGGTCACGGCAACTTCCTGTCGCGCGACAGTCTACCTTCCTCCTCCGTCCTTCCTCCTTTCTCCTCTATCCTTATCTGCTGGCAGGCACGGTCGAGTCTCTTGACGCCCGCAGGCCTGTCAACCCGACTTCATGGAATGGATTGCTGAGCTGTTGAACTGGGTGCGCACCCTCCACAGCGACGAGGGGGTACGTGCCCTCATCGCCTGGGGCGGGTTGAGCATCCTCGTTGCCATCGTCTTTGCCGAGACCGGCCTGCTGGCCGGCTTCTTCCTTCCCGGCGACTCCCTGCTCGTGACCGCCGGCGTCGTCTGTTCCGGCGCGTTCCCGGGCCTGCCGCCCATAAACATCTGGGTCGCCAACCTCCTGCTCGTCATCGCCGCCGTCGTCGGCGACCAGGTCGGGTACGGCCTCGGCAAGAGTGCCGGGCGCGCCATCTACAACCGACCCGACACCCGGTTCTTCAAGAAGAAGTACCTGTACGAGGCGCAGGAGCTCTACGCGACCAAGGGCGGCAGCTCGCTCGTCATCGCGCGGTTCGTGCCCGTGATGCGCACCTTCGTGCCCTTCATCGCCGGTGTCGCGCAGATGCCGTACCGCAGCTTCGTCATCTACAACGTTTTTGGCGGCATGCTGTGGGTGACGAGCCTGCTGTGGGTCGGGTACTTCCTCGGCCTCAGTCCGCTCGCCGACCAGATCCACCGCGTCATCCTGCTGGTGATCTTCGTGTCCGTGCTGCCGCTGCTCTGGGAGGTCTACAAGCGGTGGAAGCACTCGACGGGACGCGCGTGACGGGAACGGTGCCCCGTGCCACCCGCGCGGCGGGACGGGCACGGGTCGGCCTCCCGCATCGCGGAGGGGATCGGGGCGCCGCGTGACCGGTGACGACGCCGCGCGCTCGGCAGCACGCCGCCTGGCGCCGCTCGCGGTCGTCTCGCTCGTGCTGCCGCCCCTCGGCGCAGCGCTGCTGCTCGGATATCTCTCAACGCTGGGCCCGTGGCTGCAATCGCACGGCAGTCGGGGTATCGCCCTCTACGTGGGCGGATTCGCGGTGCTGGGCGGCTTCGCCCTGCTGCCCACGTACGCCCCGGCCATCCTCGGCGGCTGGGCGTTCGGCGATCTCGTCGGCCTGCCCGCGGCGCTCGCGGGCTTCGTCATCGCGTCAGCAATCAACTACGTGTGGGCGCACCGGCTGTCGGCCGAGCACGCGCGCCAGCTGCTCGAGCACAAGCCGCGATGGCTGGTGATCCGCAACGCGCTCGTCGGGCTGTCGCGCTGGCGGACGACGTTCGTCGTGGCCCTGATACGCGTGCCGCCGAACTCGCCGTTCGCGTTGAGCAACGCCGCGATGGCGGCCGCGCACGTGCCCATGACGCCGTACCTCGTCGGCACGCTCCTGGGCCTGGCGCCGCGCACCGCGATTGCCGTACGCGCGGGGTCGCACCTGTCCACCCTCGACTTCAGCCAGGGCCGGGCGTTCGGGTCGGCGCTCGCGACGATCGGGCTGTCGGTGATCGTCCTCGCGATCCTGGGGTGGCTCGCACGCCGGGCCCTGCAATCAGCGCTGGAAGAGACGCCTGCAGGCGGAGAACAATAAGGGCGTGCGCCACGCGGTGGGCGACGGAGGATGGAAGGCGGTGCGGCCTGGCGCGACCCGCGCACCGGACGGCCCCGTCCAGTTGTACGATCTGGAAACCGACCCTGGGGAGCACGACGACGTGGCGAGCGCCCACCCGCGCGAGGCCGCTCGTCTCACGCGCCTGCTCCGCGAGTCGAGGATCCGGTCCCCGATAGCGCGGTTCGAGTTTGGCGCCGCCAGCCCCTGAGGACACCAGACCACCGTGCCGTTCGATTGCCGCCACCAGTACGTCCATGGCCACGACGCCTGCGTCGCCGCCTGTCCGACGCGCGACGCCGCGAGCGGGTTCGAGTACCGTCGCATCGAGGCCGGCGACGCAGCCGCGCCCCCGGACCCGCACGTCGTCGACGTGGCGGTGCTCGACATGCATCACGGCTGGCCGAACCTCGGACACGCGGCGGTGATCCGCTCGCTGCGGCAAGCCGTGTGCGACCTGCTGGGGCCACTTGAGGCGGCCGGGCTGCGCGTGCGCGTGACCTCCTACGACGTGCGCCGTCGTGGCGGGACGCCGGAGGTGGACGACCAGGCGGGCCTGCTCTGCATCGGCACCGGCGGCCCCGGCCATCTCGATCCGCGCCGTAACGACGGCTTGGACCCCGGCAGCCAGGGCATCGCGGAGGATCCCTCGTGGGAGCCGGACCTGTTCCGGCTGTTCGATCGGCTACGCGCGCATCCCGAGGGCGTGCTCCTCGGCATCTGCCATACGTTCGGGGTCATGTGCCGCTGGCTCGGCGTGGCAGATGCACACCTGCGCGGGCCGGAGAAGGGCGGCAAGAGCGCCGGCATCATGGAGAACGCCTTGACGGAGGCGGCGCGGACGCATCCGTGGTTCTCGCACCTCAGCGAGCAGGCCGGCCCGTCGCAGCGGATCGCGGTGCTCGACAGCCGGCTGTACGATCTGCTGCCCTCGGCGCCGCTGCCGCCTTGCCTGTCGGTGATCGGTTACGAAACGATGGGCGTCGGCGGACCCGTGGGCCCGGCCATCACGATGCTCGAGGTCGAACGGGGTGCCGACGATGGGATGCCGCGCATGCTCGGGGTGAACCACCACCCCGAGATCGTCAACCGGCCGCGGCAGCTCGCATTGCTCCGCCGCCGGCATGCCCGCGGCAAGATCGACGACAGATGGTACGAGGAACGCCGACGCACGCTGATGGAGACGCTCGACGATCGCGCCGGCGAACAGCAGCTCGCACTCACGTCCAGTTTCTCGTTGCACGGGCCGCTGCGCTACCACCTGTTGCGCAAGCTGCGGCAATGTGCGGAGTCGCTCGGGCGCCCCTGGCCGCTGCACGAGCGATCGACGCCGCTCGCCATGCTGGCGAG
>JAEYZV010000057.1 GCA_023427865.1 Acidobacteriota bacterium | reverse complement strand
CCCGGCAGCAGCGTCATGATGCGCGAGATGTAGGCAATCAATGTTGCCACCGGGAAGATGAGCTCGCGGGTGCTCGAGTCCTGCCGCACCTCGCCGTTGACGATCCCGCGCACGCGCAGGTCGTCAGGTGACAGGCCCGTCGCGATGCACGGGCCGAGCGGCGCGAACGTGTCGAAGCCCTTCGCTCGCGTGTAGCGGCCGTCCTTCTTCTGCAGATCGCGCGCGGTGACGTCGTTCATGCACGTGTACCCCAGCACGTGTGCCATGGCGTCGGCCTCGTCCACGCGCGTGGCCCGGCGCCCGATCACCACCGCCAGTTCGGACTCGTAGTCCACCCGGCCGACCCCCGCTGGGATCACGATCGGCTCCCCGGTCGCGACGAGGGCCGTCGAGGGCTTGAGGAAGATCACCGGCTCGGCCGGCAGCGGCTTGCCCTGTTCGGCCGCGTGGTCCTTGTAGTTCAGGCCGATGCAGACGATCTTCGACGGCACCACGGGCGCGAGCACGGATGTTGGCGCGCCAACCTCGGCGCCGGCCCGCCATTGACCGAAGATGTCGCCGTCGAGCGCGTGGAATGCCCCGCGCTCCTCCACAACGTACCCGGACGTGGTCCTGTAGATCTTCGCCATGACGCTCCGCTGCCGCTCCACCTTCCCATTCCAGTCGACATCGGCCGTCGGCATTCGGCCGTCGGCCTTCGCACGCCCGTTCGGATTCCGAAGGTCGAAGGCCGACCGACGAAGGCCGTGAACGTGCGTTACCTCGCGCTCTCCCTCACGCGGTTGCTCTCCGGACTTGCGTTGGCCGGGGTCGCCTTGTCCACTGCGACCACCGCATAGATGTACATCACGCCGGGCTGGGCCGTCGTGTCGCGGTACGTCGTCTCGACGACGGGCTCGGCAGTGATCGGCTGGAGCGCAGGGTCGCCCTCCACGCCGCGGAGCACGAGGTATCCGGCGAGATCCGCCGCCGTCACCGGTTCCCACAGCAATGCCACGCCGCCTTCGCTGCCCACGGCGACGAGCCCCGTCGGCGCGGGTGGCGGGTACGTGTCGGTGGCCGTGATGCAGGTCACGGGCGAGAGCGCGCTCTCGATCGAGATCGTGCCGCGCTGCTCCACGGTGCGCACGGCGTAACACCGCGGCACGCCGAACTCCATCCGCGCGTCGGTGAACGCCGGCGAGTGCAACAGGACCGGATTGAGCGGCCCGGTCGCCTGCGCGGCCGGCGCGTCGGGTCCCGGGAGCTGGTACACGCGGTAGCCGTGCGGAGTTCCGTACGTCACGAGCGGACGGGCGGGCAGCTGCGCGTCCTCGTCGTTGGCGGCGAGCGCTTCCTTGTACGCCTCCATCGTGACCGTCGGCTGCACCGGCAGTTGCACGCCGGGTGGCGTCGCCCAGGTGACGGTGTACGCCGTCGCGTCGTGGGTGACGGCTGGCGCCGGCGGCGCTGGAGGCGCGGGCACCAGCGGCACGGCGAGCGAGGCGCTCGGCGCGCCGGCGCGATCACGCGTCGAGTACGGGATCGCGATGTACTGCCGGGCTGTTTCCGTCGTCGGCTGCGGCCACAGGAGGATGCGGCCCGAACCCTCGGTCGTCGGCACCGGTGGCTCGTCCACCTCGTCCTCGTCGAGCCCGCGCAGCGTCGCCGCCTTGTGGGCATCGGGATGCGCGAAGAGCGCCGAGCGGATCGCATCGGTCAACACCTCTTCGACCTGGACCGTCGCGCCCTGGACCGGACGCGAATCGCCGGGCGCGTCAGGAGCAACCGCCGGTGCCGGCGCCGGCGCTTCGCCATCCGCCTCGGCATCCTCGTCCACCTCGAGCGGAGGTGGCTGCACGTCCACGCGTGCGACGCGCGTGGCAAGCGTCTCGATCTCGCGGACTGTCAGGGGACGACCGAGCGGGCCCTCGGCCTTGCCCGTCAGGGCGTACACGTCCACGTGCGCAAGGTCGGCCGGTGTGGTGCCGTCGGCATTGGCTGCCGGCAGCGTGAACTGCAGGTGGACGCTGTCGCCGCGACGCGTGGCCGACAGGTCCGAGATCGCCGCAGGCAGCGGCCGCAGGGGCGCGAGCGGCGGCCCCTTCTTCCCGCAACCGGCCCCGAACGGGAGCATACTGGCGACGAGGACGCTGAACAGGATGAGGCGGGAGGGACGCACGGGCGCTCTATCCTACCCTGCCGGATGCACGGGCCCCCGCCGTCCGTCCACGGCGACGCTCGACACGGACCGTAGGGATGCCACCCCACGGGCGGCTCGGCGATGGATCGCGCCAGACCGAGGCTCGCGCGTGGCAGATTTGTTGCACCGTCGTCGAGGAAAGCGTCCGGAGCACATCATGAAGAGAGCATTCATCCTCACGGCGGTCCTTGCGGGGCTGGTGTTCGCCAGCGAGCCGGTGCTTGCCGATCAGCGCCCGCGCAACCCCGGCGGGGGAGGCGGGTCGTCATCGGGTGGCGGCTCGAGCGGTGGCAGTGACGGCGGAAGCACCGGCCGCGTCGCGGTGCCGCGAGGCGGAGGCGGCTCGCCGTGGGGCGGGGGTTCCGTGTCGTCGCGGCCGAGCGAGCCTGCGCCGGCATCCTCGTCCGGCGGACGCCGACCGGCCCGGGTTTCGGGCGGCGGGAGTGGCAATACCAGCTCGCGCGTGACGGTGCCCCCCTACTCACGTCCTCGGAACGGCGCCCCGGTGACCGGCTACGCGGTGCCGCGGGGTTCGGTGGCGACGCTGCCGCCGATCATCTCCGGTCCGATCTACTGGGGCCCCGACAGCTGGTACTTCTACCCCTGGGGCTACGGTGGACTCGCCCTCGGCTACTTCTGGGACCCGTGGATGTGGAGTGGCTACTACGGCGGCTGGGGCGGCTACGGCTATCCCTGGGTCGATCCGTACTGGGGCGGCGGTGGAGGCGGCGGCTGGAGCAGCAGCGCCGGAAGCGCTCAGCCTTCGCAGGTGGGCGACGTGCCCAACCCGCTCGACCCGAACGCCCCAACCGGCGGTCTGCGGCTGAAGATTGCGCCGCGTGAGGCCGAGGTGTTCGTCGACGGCTACTTCGCCGGTCGCGTGGACGACTTCGACGGCGCGATGCAGAAGCTGAAGGTGGCGATCGGCACGCACCGCATCGAAGTACGGGCGCCCGGTTACGAGCCGCTCACCTTCGACGTGGTCATCATCGAAGGCGAGACCACGACCTACAAGGCGGATCTGAAGCGCAGCTGATAGGCTGCGCGGCATGGCGCCGCGTCCGCTGGTGCATGTCCTGGGCCTCTGCAACGTCGTTGCAGGGGCCCTTCTCGTTGTGGCTCCTGGCGCGATCGCGCCGCTCGACGGCGCCAGCAGCCCCGCCGCACGCCTGCTGGGCCTGTCCGCGGCCGTCCTGCTCTGGGCCATCGCCGTCGGCGGGTGGCAGCTTCCACGCACGGCAAGCCGGCCTTATCTCTGGATCTTCGGTGTCGTCGTCAAGGTGATCGCCGCCGCGATGTGGGGAGCGGCCGCCGTGCTCGCCGGTGTACCCATGCTCTGGCTAGGCGCGGTTGCCGACCTCGCCGTCGCCGCCGTCATCATCAGCGGTCTGCGCGGCGAGGCGTGGTCCGGCCGTCGTCTTGGGACGCCTGGTTGAGCCTCCTCGCCTCCGCCTATTGCGCTGGCGCAACGTGCCGCGGCGCAGGGCGGGAGATGCTTGCCGGCATGACATCCCATCTTCACCTCCAGCCCGAGCAGGTCTATGCGTTCGACGCCCGCGGCATTGCCAAGCGTTTCCGCCACGCCGCCATCTTCGGTGCACTCGACGCACTGTTCCCCGGCGAGACGATGAGGTTCTGCAACGATCACGACCCGCTGCCGCTGCTCGCCCAGGTGCAGGCGCGTTACGGCGACGCGATCAGCACCGCGTACGTCCAGCGCGAACCCGGCGCCATCGTCATCGACTTCGTCAGGCAGCCCGCGTGACGACCTCCTCCAGGCAGCCGTGAAACGACTTACGGGCGGCACGGACGGCCTGCGATGACCACCACTGCGGCACGCGGCCGGGCGCGGAGCGTGGCGGCAGCCATCGGCGTGCTCTTCGGCCTGGCAACGCTCGTCGCCGGCGGCGGTGTACTGCTTGGCGCGGATCCCGGGTACCAGGTGTACCGGCCGCTGCTCGTCTACAACACGGGGATGGGCGCGGCTTACCTCGCTGCGGGCATCGGCATCTGGGGCAACCGCCCGTGGGGCACGTACGCCGCGGGCGCGATCGCCCTGGCCAACGCCGTCGTCCTCGTGAGCGTGATCGCGCTCCATCGCAGCGGCGCCGGGGTGGCGGAGGAGAGCGTCCGAGCCATGACGCTCCGCACCGTCGTGTGGGTGGTCATCGCCATCGCGGTCGGTCGCGCGCGGCCCCCCGGGCGTGGCCCGACGGCGACCGTGCACACTGATCGAGAGGCAGGCGCGGCTGACGGGCCGCTGGGAGCGCGAGCCGTCTGCCTGGATCAGCGCGTCTGCCGGCGTTTGAAGAACCAGTAGGCCGGGACGCCAGCCGCAAGGATCGCCATCCCGCCCAGCGAGGGCATCGGCTCGCGCCAGATCGCGTTGGCGACCATCGCGGCGCTGGCGATCACGAACAGGCCCGGCGCCACCGGGTAGCCGAGGGCCTTGAACGGGCGGGGGGCGTCGGGTTCGCGCCGGCGAAGCACGAACAGCGCGAGCACCGCCACACCGGCAAACAGCACGACGGCGAACCCCGTGTAGGTCACCAGTTGCTGGAACGTGCCGGTGAGGACGAGCACCGCGCTCCACACGGCCTGAGCGCCGATCGAGAACGCCGGCGTGTGCGTGCGCGGATGCACCCGCGCCGCCGACCGCAGGAACAGCCCGTCCTGCGCCATGGCGTAGTACACCCGCGGGCCCGCGAAGACGTTCGCGCTGATGCTGCCGAGCACGATGAGCATGCTCACGACCGTCAGCACGTCGGCCACCCGCGGGCCGAACAGCACCTCGGCCGCCGCGTCGACGATGCGGACGTCGACCTTCGCCATGGCCTCCACGTCGAGCGCGTAGATGTAGACGACGTTCATCGCCACGTACACGAGCACGACGGCCAGAGTGCCCATCGCCAGTGCACGCGGCACGTTGCGGCCCGGATCCTTGATCTCCTCGGCGATGTACGACGCCGCGTTCCATCCCGAGTAGCTGAACATCACGGGGATCAGCGCCAGCAGCAGCCCCGACGCCGCCCATTCCGTGTTGGAGCTGAAATGCTCGGTCGAACCGTTGCCGATGGACAGGCCGGCGGCGACGAACACGAGCAGCGTCAGCACCTTCACGAGCGCCAGCACGTTCTGCACGATGCGCCCCGGGCCGAGGCCGAGCGCATGGACGGCAGACAGCCCGAAGACCGCGGTCAGCGCGACGATCGATTGCGGCGACAGCGACAGGGTGACCGGCCCGATCGGCAGGCTCGCCCACGGCCTGGGGTCGGCGGCGGCCGGGAAGAACCGGCCGAGGAACCCCGTGAGCCCCACGGCGTTTGCGGCAATGGCGCCCGAGAATCCGGCAACGAACGACGTCCAGCCGGTGAGGAACGCCGCGAGCGGCCCGAACGCCTCGCGCAGGTACACGTACTCGCCACCCGAGCGCGGGCGTAGCGCCGCGAGTTCCGCGTAGGCCATCGCGCCGGCGAACGCGAGGACGCCGCCCAGCAGCCACACGAACAGCATCGCGCTGGCATTGCCCACCATGCCGGCGACGATGGCCGGCATGAAGAGGATGCCGCCGCCGATGACGTTCGACACGACGACAGCTGCCGCGTCGAAGGCCGACAGGCGGCGCTCGAGCTGAACTTGCGGGGGACTGCTGGAGCCTGTTGGTGCTGGTGCGGAGGCCGGACTCACTTACCTGCCGCCGGGGCGATGGCCAGGAGCTGACGCTCGACGACCTCTTCTGCGAGCTTCACCCACTGGGCGCTGCCCTGCTTGGCGAAGAGTTCGACCTGTACGTCCTTGAAGCCCTCGTGCTGGAACATCTCGACACGCGCCTGTTCGCCCGAGTAGCCGAAGGTGGAACGCAGGACGAAGGGGCCTGCGGTCTGGCCCGGCGACAACCCGTTGTGGTCGATGCCCTGCATGAGATGCGAGCCGAGCTCCTCGGGATCGCCGATCACACGGAACACCGCGTTGAACTGCACGCTGTTGATGGCACGGTCCGCCTTGTTGCGCACCTGGAAGGCAATCGTCGGCAGCAACCGGTTCTGCCCGGCGTCACGCCCGCCGTCGTCGTATCCGGTCTTCACGTCGTACACCTCGATGGCATCCTCGACGGTGGCCGAACCGGCGCACGCCGCCGCAACGAGACATGAGGCCGCAAGCACGAACGCACGGCTCTGAAGGCGCAGCATGGGCGGATTCTAGCACTCAGAACTCGCGCACGAGGACCCGCGTGCGGGCCTCCTCGCGCGTGAGTCGCTGCGCGCGGAAGTCGGCCAGGTCGGAGACCCGGATGCTGAGCGTGACCGTGACCATGTCCGTGACGGCGTCGGGAAAGGCAACGTATCCGGCATCGCGCGCCGCCACGGTCACCCACTCGCTCGCGGGCAGTTGCAGCGAGCCCGCGTAGTCGAGCATCGCGTCGACGAGCGCCTGCTTCACTTCATCCTCGTAGGCGGCGCTCGGGTCGCGTGGCGGCCCGCTGGCCGGCGTCTCCGGTGCCGGTGCGGTGACCGGCGCCACGCTCATGGGCGGAAGCGGCTGGGCACTCGCGGCGGTCGTCGACGACGAACCGTCGGCCACGGTCGCGTCCTCGGCAGCAACGCCTTCGCGCTCGCTCGTCGCGACCTGGGGGCCGCCTTGTGCCGCGCCCGACACCGGGGCTGGCGGCGTCGGTCTGACGGCGGCTGACGTGGACAAGGCGCGCCGCTGTGGCCCCTCCGACCGTGACATGGGAGGGAGGGCCGAGGCGGGCTGCTGCAGCTGGATGGTGCGAATCGCGCGCTCGAGGTCGGCGCGTACCACGGGATCCTGCTCGGCCGCGGCCACCTTCTGGAGCGACGCCACGACGCGTTCGTCCCGGTCCTCGCTGAGGACGCGCAACGCCCAGGTCACGCTTTCGCTCAACCGGGGAACCTCGACGGAGAAGAACAAGCCGTAGCCGTCGAGGCGGTATCCCTGCGCGCGCGGCGCACCAGCGAGCGCGAGCACGTCGGGTGTGAACGCCGCAAGACGGCGGCGCATCATGTCGGCCGCATGCTGCACGGCGTGTTCGAGCACGTTCTCCATCTGCCGCACGTGGTAACGCGCGGTCAGGGTGGCGCCGCGGCCGCTCTCGGCTCGCGCGGCTGGCGGGGACGCAGACGTGGGAGCTCCCTGCGGCTGGGCGAACACGCTCCCGCCGGCGCCCAGCAAGCCGCCCACGATGACGGCCGTCATGAGGTGGCGACCGGGCCACGCGGGGATGAGCGCGCTGGACGAGGCGCGCGAGGGATACCACGACACGGCTGGCACGGAAGTAAAGACGCGCGGATCAGGGTTGCGGCTGTGTGGCTGCCACGCGACGCAGCAGCTCGGCGCGGTGCTGCTCGATCCGGTTGAGAGTCTGCTCCACCTGGACGATGTCGGCCTGCCGGGCCAGCTGGAACTGGCGCCCGAGCTCGGTCACCCGGAGCGCGAGATTCTGCTGCTGCCGCACCTCGCTCTGGTCGAGCAGGCCCTGCACGCGCGCAAGCAGCTCGTCGTCGGTCAGGGTCCGGCCGGGTGTTGGAGGCGGTGGCACGGCGACCCGCATGGCCACGGCGGCCGGCCGGGCGGCGCGGGCTTCCTGCTCGATGCGCGCGAGCTCCGAGCGCAGCTGCGTGGCGACGAGTTCGAGGTCGGCCCGCCAGGGCGCGTCGGCCTTGCCTGCCGCTTCCACCCAGTTCGCTGCGGAGCTGCTCGTCGGCGTCTCGGAAGCGCCACCGACCGCTCGCGCGGCTGGCGCAGCCACGGGTGCGTCGGCCGCGGGAGCCACGGCGCCGGTCGTGATCGTCACGCCGGAGTCGTCGTACGTGATCCGAAGCTGCGCGAGGCTGCTGGCTGCCGCAAGGACGAGGACGGCAGCGGCCGCCAGTCCGCCGCCCCAGAGGACACGACCGACGCGGGGATGTTCCGGTGTGCGAACGAGCGCGAACCCGAGCGGGAGGCGTGGAGCGTGCCAGGCGCCAAGCACCCCGCGGGTGGTGTCGAGGGAACTCAGGACCTCCGCGCACGCGACGCACCCGGCAAGGTGCGCCTCGAGGGCTGCCCTCTCATCGGGTTCGCCCTCATCGTCATAGAGCAGGACGAGCAGGGCATCGGGATCGGGACAGCGTGTCGCGTCGGTCATCTCACGTGGCCATCAGCGTCGGCGCGGCTCGGCGCCAGACGCCGATCGTGCGTGCGGCAGCACCACGTCGGCCGTGATGCCCTGCCGCTCCAGCTCTCGCCGGAGCACGATCAACCCCTGGTAGAGCCGCGTCTTCACCGTGCTCAAGGGGCAGTCCAGCAGATCCGCGATCTCCTGGAACGTCAGCCCCTGGTACTCCTTGAGGACGATGGCCTTGCGCTGGTCTTCACTGAGCGCGGCCATCGCACGATTCACGGCAGCGCCGAGATCCCGGCGCGCCACCAGATCCTCGACCGACTCGACCGGCCCGTGTTCACCGGCGAGCTCGATCACGTCCACGCCCTCGGGCGTCTCCACGAAGGGCGCCCGCTTCTGCCGTCGGATCCAGTCACGGCAGAGGTTGAGCGTAATCCGGTACAGCCACGACGAGAACTTCGCCTGGCCCCGGAATCCGCCGAGTGAGCGATAGGCTCGAAGGAAGGCCTCCTGCACGACGTCGCGTGCCTCTTCCTCACGGCCGATGACCCTGTACGCCAGGGCATAGATCGGCCGTTCCCAGCGAATCACCAGCTGGTTGAAGCTGTCGATGTCGCCGTCCGCCGAGCGGGCGACGAGCTCCTCGTCGGTGGACGTCATCTGCTGCGCAGCAGGTCGCGGGGCATCGCCTCCCCGTGTCCTGTTCTTCTGACGCACAGGTTCCGAAATGGTTGGCTCGGCCTCCGGGACGGCGCCGAACTGATCTCCGGTGAGGACAGAAACTGACATTGGCACGCTCCTGCCCGCAAGTGGTGCAAGGGTGCGGCCAAAGTGGCGCCCCGAACGTCCGCGCCGGATTAATTCCGTGTAATGGGGTCGATGCGTCCCGTCGCCCGAGGGCGACGGCTACCTATATACACGGAGCCGAGCCGCACT
>JAEYZV010000051.1 GCA_023427865.1 Acidobacteriota bacterium | reverse complement strand
TCGTGCCGATGACGCTCGCCACGACGCCTGCCGCGCCGGCCTTGTCGAGCACCTCCGCGACGTGCCCGGGCGCGACGGCGAGCAGCACGCGGCCCGCAGCTTCGCTGAACAGCGTGGCGTGCTCGACCGGTACCCCAGCCGGCCCGGTGACGCCGGCGACATCCACCGTCGCACCGACCGGCGTGTCGCCGCACGTGCATTCGGCAAGCGCGACCGCCAGCCCGCCTTCCGCGCAATCGTGCGCAGATGCGACGAGGCCCGACTGCACGAGCTCGGGTAACAACCCGTGCAGCGCCCGCTCGGGGGCCAGGTCGAGCGACGGCGGCAGGCCGCGAACCTGCCCGTGGACACGCTGCAGGTACTCGGTGGCGCCGAGCTCGGCGCGGGTCTCACCGAGCATCACGATCTTCAGACCCTCGGAGGGGAAGTTCTGGCCGACGACGCGCGACGCGTCCTCGATGAGGCCGACGATGCCGAGCACCGGCGTGGGGTAGATCGCCTTGCCGTCGGTCTCGTTGTAAAGGCTGACGTTGCCGCCGGTGATCGGCACGCCGAACGCGCGGCACGCCTCGCCGATACCGCGCACGGCCTCGACGAACTGCCACATGATCTCCGGCCTCTCGGGGTTGCCGAAGTTGAGGTTGTTGGTTGCGCCGATCGGCACGCCGCCAGCCAGCGCGACGTTGCGCGCCGCCTCGGCCACCGCGAGCATGGCGCCGCGCTTCGGGTCGGTCTGGCCGTAGCGGCCATTACCGTCCACCGACATCGCCAGCGCGCGATCGGTCCCCTTCACGCGCACGACCGGCGTGCCGCGACCCGCCAGGCAGAGCGTGTTGGTACGCACCATGTGGTCGTACTGGCGGTAAATCCACTTCTTGCTCGCGATCGTCGGCGACGCGAGCAGCGTCGTGAGCACCTCGTCCGTCTTCGGGAATGCCCTGAAATGCTCCGGGGCGAGACGCTGGATGTCGTCGAGCCAGGCCGGACGCTGCGTCGGGCGGTCATAGAGCGGCGCCTCGTCGGCGAGCGCGCGCGCCGGCACCTCGGCCACGACGACGCCGTTCTCCCGCACGCGTACCAGCCCATCGTCGGTGACGCGGCCGATGCACACGGCGTGCAGGTCCCACTTCTCGAAGATGCGCTCGACGTCGGCCTCTCGCCCCTCGTGGACCACGAAGAGCATGCGTTCCTGCGACTCGGACAGCATGATCTCGTACGGAGACATCCCGGTTTCGCGCTGCGGAACCTTCGTCACCTCGACGTCCATGCCCATGTGCCCGCGCGCGCTCATCTCGGAGGTCGCGCACGTCAGGCCAGCCGCCCCCATGTCCTGCAGGCCGACGAGCGCGCCCGTCTTCAGCACCTCGAGGCACGCCTCGAGCAGGAGCTTCTCCATGAACGGATCGCCCACCTGCACCGCGGGCCGCTTCTCGGCCGAGGCGTCGTCGAACTCCGCCGACGCCATCGTCGCGCCGTGGATTCCGTCGCGGCCCGTGCTCGCCCCGACGTAGTACACGGCATTGCCGACGCCTTCGGCCTTGCCCTTGACGATCCCGTCTGCGGCAACGGTGCCGAGACAGAAGACGTTCACGAGCGGGTTGCCCGCGTAACTGGGATCGAAGAACGCCTCGCCGCCGACCGTCGGGATGCCGATGCTGTTGCCGTACCCGGCGATGCCCGCCACGACACCGGTGACGATGCGGCGGGTGCCCGGCTCGCCGAGGTCCCCGAAGCGCAGCGAGTCGAGCAGCGCAATCGGCCTGGCGCCCATCGTGAAGATGTCGCGGATGATGCCGCCCACGCCCGTTGCCGCGCCCTGGTACGGCTCGATGAACGACGGGTGGTTGTGGCTCTCGATCTTGAACACGGCCGCCAGGCCATCGCCGATGTCGACCGCGCCGGCGTTCTCGCCGGGCCCCTGAAGCACGCGCGGGCCCTGCGTGGGCAGCGTCTTGAGGTGGATGCGGGAGCTCTTGTAGCTGCAGTGCTCGGACCACATCACCGAGAACATGCCGAGCTCGGTCATGTTCGGCTCCCGGCCGAGGATACCGAGGATGCGGGCGTATTCGTCTTCGCGGAGGCCGTGGCGCTGGAGGACGTCTGGCGTGATGGACATGAGGTCGTTTACGTGTGCAGGGACGAGGGCCGTGGCCGCGCAGGTCGGGCCGTCACGCCACGCCAGCCGTCAGGCGGCGCAATGCCGACTCGAACAGCAGCAGTCCGTCGTCGCTGCCGAGCGCCTTCTCGCAGGCACGCTCCGGGTGCGGCATCAGCCCCACGACGTTGCGCGACGCGTTGCAGATGCCGGCGATGTTGTTCAGCGAGCCGTTGCAGTTGGCTGCATCGGTGATCTCGCCGGCGGCCGTCGCGTACCTGAAGATCACCTGCCGGTTCGCCTCGAGCCGCTGCAGCACGTCGGGCTCGGCGAAGTACTGGCCTTCGCCGTGCGCAATCGGCACGTGCAGGACCTGTCCGCGGCTGGCGGCCGACGTGAAGGGCGTGTCGGTCTCCTCGACCCGGACGTGGACGTACTCGCAGCGGAACTGCACCTGCTTGTTGCGGATCAGCACGCCGTCGAGCAGCCCCGCCTCGCACAGGATCTGGAAGCCGTTGCAGATGCCGAGCACGGGCCCGCCCTGCGCGGCAAACGCCGAGACGGCCTGCATCACGGGCGAGAAGCGGGCGATGGCGCCGGTCCGCAGGTAGTCCCCGTAAGAGAAGCCGCCGGGCAGGATGACGACGTCGGCGCCCTGCAGCGACGTGTCCTTGTGCCAGAGGAACTCGGCCGGCTGGCCGAGCACGTGCTTCACGGCGTGATACGCGTCGTGGTCGCAGTTGGACCCGGGAAAGACGACGACGGCGAACTTCATGGCGTGCTCCCTCTTCAGGCGACCGGTGCCGGAGACTCGATGCGGAAGCTCTCGATGACCGGATTGGCGAGCAGCTTGCCGGACACCTCCCGCACGAGCGCCTCGGCGGCGTCCGGACCGGCGGCGTCCACCTGCACTTCGAAGTACTTGCCTTGTCGCACGTCTGCGACGGCAGGGTACCCCATGCTGTGCAGCGACTCGACGATCGTGCGGCCCTGCGGGTCGAAGACGGAGGGCTTCAGCGTGACGAAGACTCGGGCGGTGTAGAGGGGCATGCTCGGGATTGGGGATTCGGGATTGGGGACTCGTTCGGGAT
>JAEYZV010000037.1 GCA_023427865.1 Acidobacteriota bacterium | reverse complement strand
GTGCTGAGCGCCGCGCCCAACCTCAAGACGGCGCTGGCGCGCGCCCTCGAGCACGTCGCCGAGGCGATGGCGGCGCGCAGCGGGCTCATCGCGCTGCGCGAGGGCGATTCGCCGGAACTCGCCGTGGCGGCGGCCACCGGCGTCAGCTGGCAGGCCGCGCAACGCACCCGGTACCGGCTGGGTGAAGGCATCATCGGCCGCGTCGTCGAGACCGGCCGGCCGGTGGTGGTGCCTCGCGCGAGCCAGGAGCCGCTGTTCCTCAACCGCACCGGCATCCACAAGGGCGACGCGGGCGAGACGTCGTTCGTCTGCGTGCCGATCTGCGCCGCGGGCGTCTGCGTCGGCGCCGTCGGCCTCGCCCGCCCGCATCGTGACGATGCGGACATGGAGCGGCTGCTGACGTTCCTCGGCGTGGTGGCGTCGCTGCTCGGGTACGCCGTGCGCGTGCACGCGCTCCAGGCCGCCGAGCGCCAGCAGCTGGTCGCCGAGAACGCGCAATTGCGCGAGGAGCTGCGCGAGCGCTACGACTTCCGCAACATCATCGGGAGCAGTCGCCCGATGCAGGGGCTGTTCGCGCAGGTGATGCAGGTGGCGCGCAGCCACACCACCGTGCTGATCCGCGGCGAGTCGGGCACCGGCAAGGAGCTCATCGCGCACGCGATTCATTACCATTCGGCGCGCGCGAACAAGCCGTTCGTGAAGGTCAACTGCGGCGCGCTGCCCGAGGGCCTCGTCGAGTCCGAGCTGTTCGGCCACGAAGCCGGCGCCTTCACCGATGCGCGCACGGCGAAGAAGGGACGCTTCGAACTCGCCAACGGCGGCACCCTGTTCCTCGACGAGGTCGGCGAGCTGTCGCTCGGCACGCAGGTGAAGCTGTTGCGCGTGCTGCAGGAACGGGAGTTCGAGCGCCTCGGCGGCACGCAGACCCTGCGGGTGAACGTGCGCCTCATCGCCGCCACCAACCGCGATCTGGAGCAGGCGGCACGCGAGCGATCGTTCCGCGAGGATCTCTATTACCGCCTCGACGTCTTCTCGCTGTTCCTGCCGCCGCTGCGCGATCGCAAGCCGGACATCCTGCTGCTCGCCGACCACTTCATCGAGAAGTACGCCGCCGCCCACGGCAAGGACGTGCGGCGGCTGGCCACGACCGCGATCGACATGCTGATGTCGTATCACTGGCCGGGCAACGTGCGCGAACTCGAGAACTGCATCGAACGTGCGGTGCTCGTGTCCACCGGCGGCGTGATCCACGGGCACGATCTGCCCCCCAGCCTGCAGACCGCCGAAGTCTCCGGCACGCTCCCCCGCCTCTCGCTTGCCGGCGCCACGGCCGCCCTGGAGATGGACCTGATCCAGGACGCGGTCAAGACCACGAAGGGCAACCTCGCCCGCGCCGCCCGCCTGCTCGACACCACCGAACGCATCATCGCGTACAAGGTGAAGAAGCTCGGGATCGACCTGCACCGCTACCGCGCGGACTGATCGGGACCGGGTGCCGGGTCCGTGGTTGTCGAATTGTCGGCTCGGGAGCGAAGCGGACGCGTCGCGCTGCCCGATCGGCTGGCGGCGTATCCCCTGTCCGGAGGCCCCGCCTACACGATCGAGCCATCTCGGTCCGCTCGAGGAAGCATCGAACAAATTTGTCGGATCATCCGCGCGTCGCGACGAGATTGTCGGATTCTCCTGCGGCGCGCCATCGCAACTGTTCATCCAAGTCGTTCCAACCCAACTGGATAGCTCGGGTCGGGGCGTGCATGGAGCGGTCGAGCATCGATGTTGCTACAGCACGACGGCGAGCGGAACGCGACACACGCGGGGCACGGCGCCCTGCCTGGCTCGTCGCTCCGCCCGGAGGCTCGATGAACAACGCGGATGTGGCGTGGATGCTCGTCGCCACGGCCCTCGTGCTGCTGATGACGCCGGCCCTGGCCTTCTTCTACGGCGGCCTGGTCCGGTCCAAGAATGCGCTCAACACGATGATGATGTCGTTCATCGCGCTGGGCTTTGCCGGCGTCGCCTGGGCCCTGCTCGGCTACTCGCTCGCCTTCGCCCCAGGCACCACGCTCGTCGGTGGGCTGCAGTTCGCCCTGCTGCGTGACGTGACGCTCGATGCGCAGGGCACGATTCCGCACGTGCTGTTCATGGCGTTCCAGGGCACGTTCGCGGTGATCACCGCCGCGCTCATCTCGGGCGCGATCGTCGAGCGCATGCGGTTCAGCGCGTACCTGGCCTTCATCACGCTGTGGATGCTCACCGTGTATGCGCCGGTCGCCCACTGGGTATGGGGCGGCGGCTGGCTCGCGACGATGGGCGCGCTCGACTTCGCGGGCGGCACCGTCGTGCACGTGAACGCGGCCGCAGCTGCAGCAGTCGCCGCGCTCGTCGTCGGGCCGCGCCACGACCATGGCCGGCAGGCGATGCTGCCGCACAACGTGCCGTTCACGCTGCTCGGCGCCGGCCTGCTCTGGTTCGGGTGGTTCGGCTTCAACGCGGGCAGCGCGCTGTCGGCAAACGGCATCGCCGGCCTCGCGTTCGCCAACACGCTGTTCGCGCCGATGGCGACGCTCGTGGTGTGGACGCTCCTCGACGTGATCCGGACCGGGCGCGTGACGGCCGTCGGCGGCGCGACCGCCATCGTCGTGGGTCTGGTGGCGATCACGCCCGCGGCGGGCTTCGTCAGCCCCAGGTCGGCATTGATGCTCGGCGGAATCGCGGCGGTCCCGAGCTACTTCGCCATCATGTGGCGCGCCCGCACGCGCCTCGACGACTCGCTCGACGTCATCGCCGCGCACGGCGTCGGCGGCATGGTGGGGGCTCTGCTGACCGGCGTGTTCGCCGAAGCGGCGTGGAGCGGATCGGCGAGCGGTCTCATCGACGGGAATGCGTCACAGGTGGTCATCCAGGCCGCTGGCGTCGCCGCCGCGCTCGCCTACAGCGTGGCCCTCACGTTCGTGCTGCTGAAGCTCGTCGGTCTCGTGCTGCCGCTGCGCGCGACGGCACGCAGCGAGGCGCTCGGCCTCGACCTGTGCGACCACGGCGAGGAGGCGTACGCCGAGGGCGATGGTGCCATCCTGATCGGACCGGACCTCGTGCCGTCCGTCATGGCGACCGCCACCGTGACGACCGAAGGAGGCCGGGCATGAAACTCGTGGTGGCCATCGTGCGGCCAGACCGCCTGAACCCGGTGCTCGAAGCCCTCTTCCGTGCGCAGGTGCGCGGGCTGACCATCAGCCGCGTGCAGGGACACGGCGGCGAGACCGAGCACGTCGAGAACTACCGTGGCACGACCGTGAAGATGGCGCTCGCCGAGAAGGCGCGCATCGAGATCGGCGTGAGCGACGCCTTCGTCGAGCCGACGATCGACGCCATCAGCGAGGCCGCCCGCACGGGCGACGTCGGCGACGGCAAGATCTTCGTGCTGCCGGTCGAACGCGTGGTCCGCATCCGGACAGGCGAGAAGGACCAGGATGCGGTCACGCCGGTGAGTGCCGCGTTGCGGTAGCGCGCCGCGCCGCGATGGCGCGTGCCGTGTCCAGCACCGACTGCGGCATCGGGCGGGAGGTCCAGCCGAGGATCTCCCGCGCTTTGTCGCTCGATACGTGATGCTCCCAGCCGACGCGATCGACCAGCATCCGGACCGACGGGTTGACCCAGCCAAGCGTGCGCACGAGCCAGTCGGGCGCCTGCCGCGACGGAACGTCGAACCCTCCGTCCCGCAGGACGGCGACGATGTCCGTGTACCAGTACTCGCCTTCCGAGATCAGGAACCGTTCACCGGCGGCGCGCGGTTCGGTCATCGCGAGCACGTGCGCGGTCGCCACGTCCCGGACGTCCACGATCGGGAACATGATGCGGGGCAGCAACGGCAGTTCGCGATCGAGCGCCTTGCGGACGATCTCGTTGGAGGCGTTGTCGGCGCCGCTCAGGGACGGGCCCAGCACGAACGACGGATTGATCGCGACCAGTTCCATGCGCGAGGGATCCTGGGCGACGAACTCCCACGCGGCACGCTCGGCCAGCGTCTTGCCCTTGTTGTAGGCGAGCCGGCACGCGTCGGGGTCGGTCCAGTCCCACTCGGTGAAGATGCGCCCCGGCGTGCGCGCCGCGCCGGCCATCACGGCCGCGATCGACGACGTGAGCACGACCCGCCGAACGCCGGCACCGGCCGCTGCCTCGAGCACGCGCAGCGTGCCGTCCCTGGCAGGGGCAATCACGTCCTCGCCCGGGCGCGGCAGCCGTGCGAGCACCGGAGAGGCCGTGTGCAGCACGAATGTCGCGCCGTCGACGGCTTCGGCCCAGCCGGCGTCGTCTTCGAGGTGCGCGGTGACCGTCTCCAGGCGGTGGCCGGCATCGGTCAGGGTCGCGAGGGCGCGGCGCACACGGGCGTCCCGCTCCTGCGCCCGGATCGTGCCCCGCACGCGGTAGCCCTGGAGCAGCAGCTGCGCGATGCAGTGCAGCGCGATGAAACCCGTGGCGCCGGTGACGGTGACAAGGGGCGGAGAGGGAGACATGGCGAAGACGTCCGGACGGCGCGCCGGGTCACGCCAGCACGGCTACCACTCGGAGTACGGCGTGCCCTGCATCGAGAGCTTGTCCGACCCGCTCTTCACGTTGTACACCCCCAGCTCCGCTGACGGGTTGTTGACGTCGGGCTCGGCGGGGATCTCCTGCCATGTCGTGTTCGACTTCGTGAACGGATCGTCGGGGATGGCCCGCAGATAGCCGTCGGTCACGAGCGCCTCGAGCGTGGACGGGTACTTGTTCTTGTCGGCGTAGTACTGGTCGATGGCGTCGCGCATGCGGAAGAGGTCCTCGCGCAGCACGGCTTCCTGGGCGAGCGTCACCGAGTTGCGGTAGCTGGCCATCGCCATGCCCGCGATGACGACGATGAGCGCCATCACGACCATCAGCTCGAGGAGCGTGAATCCCCGCCTTCGCCGAGCGCGGCGGTCACTCACGCGCTCGGCTTCGGCGAGGCTCACGCTCTGCCACCACGGCACGTCACGGCACTCCGCAAGCGCGGAGCGCACGCC
>JAEYZV010000035.1 GCA_023427865.1 Acidobacteriota bacterium | reverse complement strand
CTCCCGAATCCCGACTCCCGAGTCCCGAATCCCGAGTCCCGAATCCCGAATCCCGTCTAGCCGCGATAGTTCCCGAACATCAGCTCGATGCCGAAGTCGTGGCCGCGCAGGCGCTTCATCGCGTCCTGCAGGTCGTCCTTCGACGGCGAACTCACGCGCACCTGCTCGGCCTGGATCGTGGCCTGCACCTTCTTCAGGCCCTGGTCCTTCAGGTACTTCACGATCGCCTTCGCGGTGTCGGTGGGGATGCCCTGCTGCAGCGAGACGACGCGGCGCACGGCGCTGCCGGCGGCGGCCTGTTTGTCGCCGAGCTTCAGGTTCTTGATGGGCACGCCGCGCTTGAACATCTTGCTCTGGAGCACCTCCCACACCGCCGTCAGCTTGTAGTCGTCGTCGGCGAGCAGCGTGATGGTGTTCTCGGCGCGGTTGAAGTCGATCTCGGTCTTCGCGCCCTTGAAGTCGTAGCGCTGACCGATCTCCTTCTGCGCCTGGTTGACGGCGTTGTCCACCTCCTGCAGGTCCACGGTGGACGTGATGTCGAAGCTGGCAGTCGCGGCCATGCTGGCATGGTAGCGGAGAACATGGGGGCGAACCCCTAGAATGTGTGCCGTGTCGTCCGCTCCGCTGTCGGGCCTGCGCGTCCTCGAACTCGGTCAACTCATCGCCGGCCCCTTCTCGACGATGCTGCTCGCCTACTTCGGCGCAGACGTCATCAAAGTGGAGCCGCCCGAGGGCGGCGACCCGCTGCGCACGTGGCGCTACGTGCACGACGGCACCGCGCTGTGGTGGTACGCGATGGCGCGCAACAAGCGCTGCATCACGGCCGACCTCCGGCAGGAGGAAGGACGCGCGCTCGTGCGTCGCCTCGTCGAGCACTGCGACGTGATCGTCGAGAACTTCCGACCGGGCCGGCTCGAGGCGTGGGGCCTCGGCTACGAGGCGCTCAAGACCATCAACCCCGGGCTGATCATGGTCCGCATCTCGGGCTACGGGCAGACCGGACCCTACGCGCGGCGCCCCGGCTTTGCAGCCGTCGCCGAAGGCGTGGGTGGTCTTCGCTACGTCAACGGCTATCCGGATCGACCTCCGGCACGGGCGAACCTCAGTCTCGGCGACACGATCGGCGGGCTGCACGCGGTCATGGGGTTGCTGCTCGCGCTCCATCACCGTGACGGCAAGCGAACCGGGGAAGGGCAGGTGGTGGACGTGGCGCTCTACGAGTCCATCTTCAACCTCATGGAGTCGAGCCTGCCCGAGTACGCCACCGCCGGCGTCATCCGCGAACGTCAGGGCTCGACGGTCAGCGGCATCGTCCCGACCAACGTGTACCCGTGCGCCGACGATCGCTACATCATCATCGGCGGCAACGCCGACAGCATCTTCCGTCGCCTGATGCGCGCCATCGGCCGGCCCGATCTCGCCGACGACCCGCGCCTGTCCACCAACGAGGGCCGCGTGCCGCATGCGCAGTCGATCGACGACGCGATCGCGGCGTGGACGCGGACGCAGCCGTACGACAGCGCGTTCGCGGTGCTCGACGCCGCCGACGTGCCGTGCGGGCCGATCTACTCGGTGGCCGACCAGTTGCACGACCCGCACTTCGCCGCGCGCGGCCTGATCGAGCACGTGCAGACCGACAGTGGCGAGGACGTGATCATCCCGGCGATCGCACCGCAACTCTCGGCAACGCCCGGCCGCACCACGTGGCCCGGCCCGCCGCTCGGCGCCCACAACCGCGAGGTGTATGGCGAACTGCTCGGACTCTCCGACGATCAGATCGAGGTGCTCAGGGAGAGGGGAATCATCTGAGGCAGGTAACAGGAGGACAGGTGTCAGTGGAACACGCTGACAACCTGTCCACCTGCTACCTGCTAAGATGTGCGGGTTCGTACGGAGGCACTGGTTGGCCACACGCGTCACGCGCTCGAACGGCAAGAAGAACGGCACATCCCTGCACTTCGATCCCGCTCCCCTCATCATCGACGGCTCACGCGTGAAGCTCCGCTCGCGCCTGGCGGGACGCATCGTCAAGCTGCCCGGGGAGATCGAGTCCGAGCTGCCGAAGATCGAACGCCGCAGGAGCGGGCTGCACGGGTGGGGCGTGTTCGCGCTCGAGCGCATCCCGAAGAACAAGCGGATCATCTACTACGCCGGACAGCTGATTCCCTCCAAGGAGAGCCACGAACGCGAGGCCGCCTACCTGGAGAAGGGCTGCATCTGGTGCTTCGAGCTGAGCAACCGGTGGGCGGTGGATGCCACGTACGGCGGCAACGTCGCGCGGTTCATCAACCACGCGTGCAGGCCGAACTGCTACAGCCACATCCTCGACGGCATCATCTGGATTCGCGCCGCACGCACCATCGAGCCTGGCGAGGAGCTCACGTACCACTACTACACGGGTGGCACCGCAGAGATCCCGTGCCAGTGCCGGCCGGGCTGCAAGGGGATGATCTGATTCGCATCGTCTATCTCCACGGGTTCGCCTCGTCGGCGCAGTCGACCAAGGCGCAGTATTTCGCCGAGCGTTTCGCCGAGGTCGGTATTCCGCTGGTCACGCCAGACCTGAACGCGCCGGACTTCGGCACCATGACCGTCAGCCGGATGATCGACGACGTGGGGACCGTCCTCGCGCACGGCGCCCCCGGCCCGGTCGTCCTCATGGGTTCGAGCATGGGCGGCTTCCTCGCCTGGAACGCCGCGGCGCGACTCGGTCCCGTGATGCCGGCGCACCCGATCGTCAAGCTCGTGCTCCTCGCCCCCGCGCTGACCTTCGGCCGCAATCGCGAGGACGACTTCGGGTCCGGCGTGGTGGACGAATGGGAGCGGGCGGGCACGCGCGAGTTCTTTCACTACGGCGACAACGCCCCGCGCCAGCTGCACTACGAGTTCTACCGGGACGCGCTCACGTACTCCGCCGCGCACGCCCAGGTGCACCAGCCGACGCTGATCTTCCAGGGCATGCAGGACGACGTGGTCAAGCCGCAGGGCGTGATCGCGTTCTGCGAAGGCCGGCCCAATGTGTCGCTGCGGCTGTTGCAGGACGGCCATCAACTGCTCGGCCATCTCGATCACATGTGGCAGGAGACGCGCGCGTTCCTCGGCGTGTGAGGACGGCGGCGCTCGCGTGGCTGCTGCTCGTCGCGGCAGCGGGCGGGCGCGAGGGGCAGGCGCCGCCCGCCGTCGCCGCGTCGCCCCGGGC
>JAEYZV010000634.1 GCA_023427865.1 Acidobacteriota bacterium | reverse complement strand
GTCCCGAGGAGCCCTCCCGCATGAATCGTCGGTCACCAGTTCTGCTCGCCTGTCTGGTCGTCATCACGGCCACTGCCGCCACCGTGCACGTGTCGTCGCAATCGACGCGGCCCGCCCGGGTGAAGGGACCTGCGCCGCAGGTGCCTGTCGAGCCCCGGGCTCCAGACACCGTGGGCGAGGGGGAGAGGTGGATTCCACCGCTGCCGTCGATGGATGACGTGGCACCGCCAGCCGGGTGGCAGGCCAGCGACGAGGAAACGCCGCCGATGCCGTTCACGCTGCTGCGGCTGCCGCGTACGAACGTGTGGCGTGCGAAGTACCCGGCCATCGACTTCCACGTGCACGCCCGCGGCCTGACGACGAAGGCCGCCTATGACGAACTGATCGGCTTGATGGACAGCATCGGCATGGGCGCGATCGTCAACCTGAATGGCGGTACCGGCAAGGACCTCGACGCGGTGCTGGCGGCGGGTGCGCCCTACCGGGATCGCGTCGCCAACTTCGTCACGTTCAGTGCCGAGGGCATCAACGAACCCGGCTGGTCGGAGCGCTTCGCGGCCGAGATGGAACGCGCCTTCAAGACCGGCGCGCTGGGCATGAAGGTGTCCAAGCAACTGGGGCAGGGCGCCCGCAATCCCGACGGGACGTTCATCCAGGCCGACGACCCGCGGCTCGATGCGGTGTGGGCGATGGCTGCCAAGTACGACCGGCCGGTGATGATCCACACCAGCGACTCCATCGGCCGCTTCTACCCGATCAGCCCGAAGAACGAACGGTACGAAGCGGGGCTCTGGCGCAAGGGCGACACGACGGGCAACCTCTTCGAAAGCGGTCCGTCACACGAAGTCATCGAGAAGGCGCGCGAGAACATGCACCGCAAGCACCCCAGGACGCGCTTCGTGAACGCGCACCTCGCGATGCTGTACTACGACCCGGAGAAACTGGCGCGCTTCCTCGACACGTATCCCAACGCCGACGTCGAGATCTCGGCAACCGTGCAGGACCTCGGACGCGCGCCCCGCCTGTGGCGCGAGTTCCTCGTGAAGTACCAGGACCGCGTGTTCTTCGGTACCGACGGCAGCCAGTCGCGCGGCGCGGACGAGTTCTGGCGGCCGCACTGGCGTGCGCTCGAGACGCTCGACGAGTACTTCCCGCATCCCGCGCAGGTGCGTACACCGGGTGGCTCGCCCGGCCATGGCCGCTGGCACATCTCCGGTCTTGGCCTGCCGGATGCGGTGCTCCGCAAGATTTACTACGAGAACGCGCTGCGCCACCTGCCGTCGCTGCGCGCGTCGATCGAGCAGCAGATGGCGCAGAGGGCGAAGGCGCGATGAGGCACGCACGCCACCTTGCGCTGCTCGTCGTTACCGCTGTCGCGGTGTGGGGGCCCGGTTGGGACCCGCCTTCGCTTGGCGGCTTCGGCGTGCCAGGCAGCCGGCCCTACCGTGTGGACGCGCTGACGCAAACCGCCGGACGAACTCCGTCGGCGTCGGACCGACCCGGTCAGGCCGCTGCGCCAACAGCCGAAGACCGCCGGCCCGACGACGTCCGCCGACAAGCCGATGACGAAGGCCGACGGTCGAACGACGAAGGCCGCCCTGGAACCGACGTCGCCTGGCCGCTCTACGGGGGCGACGCCGCCGAGACGCACTACAGCCCGCTCACGCAGATCACGGTCGACAACGTACAGCGGCTCGGGTTGGCGTGGTCGACCGATCTCGACACGTTCCCGGGACAGATCCAGGGCACGCCGCTGGTCGTCGACGGCACGCTGTATGCGACCGGTCCCTGGAGCGTGGTGTTCGCGGTGGACGCACGGACCGGCGCGCTGAAGTGGCGGTGGGATCCGCAGATCCCGCACCAGGTGTTCAAGACCGACGCACGCGGGCTTCGCACGCGGCTCGGGCCGAGCCTGTGTTGCGGTCCCGTGAACCGCGGCGTGGCGTATCACGACGGCAAGGTGTACGTCGGCACGCTCGACAGCCGGCTGGTGGCGCTCGATGCCGACACGGGGCGCCCGGTGTGGACGACGCAGGTCGCGAGCAAGGCCGACGACTACAGCATCACGAGCGCGCCGCGGGTCATCAAGGGCAAGGTGATCACCGGCATCAGCGGATCCGAGTTCGGCGTGCGCGGCTTCGTCGCGGCCTACGACGCGCAGACCGGCAAGCAGGCGTGGCGCTTCTGGACCGTCCCCGGCGACCCGAGTCTCGGCTTCGAGAACGCGGCGATGGAGCGCGCCGCGCAGACCTGGACCGGCGCATGGTGGAAGTACGGGGGCGGCGGTACGCCGTGGGACGGGATGGCCTACGACCCCGAACTCGACCTGTTGTACGTCGGCACCGGCAATGGCTCGCCATGGTCGCGCGACCTGCGCAGCCCAGGGGGTGGCGACAACCTCTACCTGTGCTCGATCCTCGCGCTGCGACCGGACACCGGCGAGTACGTCTGGCACTACCAGACGACACCGGCCGACAACTGGGATTACGCGAGCACGCAGCCGATCGTGCTCGCCGACCTGCAGATCGACGGGCGCACGCGCAAGGTGCTGATGCAGGCGCCCAAGAACGGCTTCTTCTACGTCATCGACCGCGTCACCGGCCAGTTCATCTCGGCGCAGCCGTTCGCGTCGGTCACCTGGGCCACCGGCGTCGATCCGGTGACCGGCCGGCCCATCGAGACGCCGGAGGCCAGCTACGGCACGAGCGGGCAGCGGCTCTCGCCCGGCTCGGACGGCGCGCACAGCTGGCATGCGATGGCCTGGCACCCGGGCGCCGGCCTTGCCTACATCCCCGGGCAGGAGACGACGGGCACGTACGCGTGGGATCCGGATTTCCAGCACCAGATGGGGCGGATGAACACGGGGCGCCCGCGGAACCGACCGGCGCCGGCCGATGCCGCGACGCACCCGGGAGGTGCTGCGCCGGCCGCCGCACCCCGCACGCCCGCACCGCCGACGGCGCCCGTCAGGCGCGGACCGCAGATCGTCGGCGCCGGTGGCGGGCAGCAGCAGGGGGCGTTCCTCGCGGCCTGGGATCCGCTGACTCAGAAGGAGCGCTGGCGCATCCGGTTCGATCGCCCCGGCATCACCGGCGGCACGCTCGCGACGGCGGGCAACCTGTTGTTCCACGGGTCCAACGACGGCACGTTCAGCGCGTACACCGCCGACACGGGCACGCGGCTCTGGTCGGTGGCCCTCGCGCCGGGCTTCGCCAACCCGATCACCTACACGCTCGACGGCGTGCAGTACGTGACCGTGGCCACGGGCCGGAGCGGCATGCAGGCGCCGGGCCGGCTGTACACGTTCGCGGTCGACGCCAGGGCCCCGATCCCGTCGATGGATCCGGTGCCGCCGCCGGAGGATCCATCGGGGATCGACACCGCGGCGGCGATTCGCGCCGAGTTCGATCGCGTGGGGCTGCCCGACGAACCGGCGCGCGCGCTGCTGCAGCAGATGTGCGCCGGCTGTCATCCGCCGACGGTCGTCACACGCACGCGCCAGCCGGCAGACGCGTGGCGTGAGACGGTCGCGAACATGGCCGCCCGCGGCATGCCTGCGACGCCCGAACAGATGGAAACGATGATCCGCTACCTGGCGCGCCATCGCGGTCCGGGAAGGTAGATGGTGGGGGCGCGTTCTCCGAATGCGCCTTCACCGGGCGCTTGCCCTGTCGACCGAAGCGCATCAGAATGCGCGCAATCTGTTTTCACGTCGACCGCGCCGTCGCCCCTCCCGGAACACGCCGGCCGATCGACCGATCGGGTCAGGAGTGTCCATCGTGAAGAAGACAACCGTCTGGACCGGCGTGCGACACGTGACGCGCCGGGAGTTCGTCGGCCGCGCGCTTGCGACCGGTGTCGTGCTCTCGCAGGCGCCCGCGTTCCTGCGCGGGCAGAACCTGAACAACAAACTGAACATCGCCTTCATCGGCGCCGGCGGCCGGGGGCGCGCGAGCCTGAACGAGCTCACGCTGGATCCCGCCAACCCGCCCAAGCGCACCGACGGCAGCGGTCCACTCGACAAGCATCCCGACGAGAACGTCGCCGTCCTGTGCGACATCAACCAGGAGTCGCTCGACTCGGCGGGCGTCCGCTTCCCGAAGGCGGCCAAGTTCGTCGATCTCCGCAAGGTGTTCGACAAGCCCGACGCGTTCGACGCGGTCGTGGTCTCCACGGCCGAGCACACGCACGTGTTTGCGACCTACCTCGCGCTGACGCACGGCAAGCACGTCTACTGCGAGAAGCCGCTCGCGTACAACATCTGGGAGACGCGCCTCATCCGCGAGACAGCGGCCAAGTACCCGCACCTGTCGACGCAGATGGGCAACCAGGGCCACGCCTCGCCCATGCGGCGCGTGATGCGCGAGATCCTCGACACGGGCGTCATCGGCACGGTCCGCGAAGTGCACGTGTGGGCCGACCGGGCGTGGGGGCTGCAGGATGCGGCGTCGGCCGCGAAGTTCGACAAGGTGCACGGCTTCTGGAACGGCATCCAGATCACCGACCGCTTCAAGGAGGCGATGACGCCGCCGGCGCACTTGCACTGGGACCTGTGGCTCGGACCCGCGCCCGAGAGGCCCTATCACGACACGTACTTCCCCGGACCGCGCTGGTACCGCTGGTGGGACTTCGCCAACGGCACGATGAGCGACCTGGGCAGCCACGACAACGACGTGCCGTACACGGTGCTCGACTACCTGTGGAAGCAGGACGCGAAGGCCGGGCGGTACCTGGCGCCGGTGTCGGTGCACGCCGAGTCACCCAACGTGCCGAAGCCGCATCCGGAGCTCGCGCCCGCGACGCTGAAAGCGCGGTACGAGTACGTCGGTGCCAACGGCGAGCCGCTGACCCTCGTGTGGTACCAGGGCGACGTCAAGCCGGAAGGCTGGACCGAGGAATGGGGCCGGCGCTCCAACATCTTCATCGGCGACAAGGGCAAGTTGCTCGGCAACGGCAAACTCGTACAGGACGGCAAGGTCGTCGAGATTCCGATGCCGGCCGAACGGCTGCCGCGCTCGCCGGGTCACTGGGTGGAGTGGGTGAACCACGCCAAGGGCGTTGGCCCGGTCCCGGGCTCCAATTTCCAGTACGGCGCCTGGACGACCGAAGCCAATCACCTCGGCAACGTCGCCTACCGCCCCGGCAAGAAGATCGAGTGGGACTGGAAGACGATGCGGGCCACCAACGCGCCGGAAGCGGCCCCTTACGTGAAGCGTCCCGTGTACCGGAACGGGTGGGAAGGGATCATCAAGACGTAGAGCGGGAAGGGGAGCGGGCAGCGGGTAGCGGGGAGCGGGGCCGGTTTCGACAGGGCTCGGCGAACGTGGGAACGCAGGCTGGCGGCTGCAGCTACCCGTGACGGTGAGCAGGGCGCGCTCCCCGGGCGCCCCCGCTCGCTGCCGGTGCCTGGATTGGCGCGCGGACGGCACGTCCCGGGCGCGCGCCGGTCAGTTGGCCGCGCTCGACGACCAGCGTGCCATTCACGATCACGTAGGGGATGCCGGCCGACGGGATGGTCGCATCCTCGTACGTCGCCCGATCCACGACCGTGTCGGGGTCGAAGATGGTCAGGTCGGCATCGGCGCCCACCCGGATGCGGCCCTTGTCCTTCATCGCAGGCACCCGCGCCTGCAGGCGCTCTGCGGGAGCGAGCGTCATGCGCCGTATGGCTTCCATCAATCCGACGGCGCGCTGCTCGCGCACGTAGCAGCCAAGCACTCTGGCGTACGTGCCCGACGTGCGGGGATGCCCGCGACCGTCCTCGATGAACCCATCGCTCGCGATCATCGCCAGAGGGCTGACGATGGCGGCACGGGTCTGCGCCTCGGTCCGGTTGTGGATGATGATCGTGCCGCCGGCCTTGCGCGCCCGAGCGAACGTCTCCCGCGTGAGGCGCTCGCCGGTCGACACGAGCTGGTGCTGCGCGAACCGATCGTCGGGCCACGTCGCCCAGTCGTCGAAGAGCGCCGACTGGATCTCGGTCATGCCGGCGCCGTAGGGATACGCCTCGGTCGTGACGTCCTGATCCGCGTCGCGCGCGGCCTGGATTGCCGCGAGGAAGCCCTCGATCTCGTCGCGGGCCACCGAGTTGACGTGCACGATCTGCAGCGGC
>JAEYZV010000622.1 GCA_023427865.1 Acidobacteriota bacterium | reverse complement strand
CTCCCGAGTCCCGAACCCCGAATCCCGAATCCCGAATCCCGAGTCCCGAATCTGGCGCGACGCTTGCTGGCACGAGCGGCATGACGTCAGACAGCCCCTCGCTCAATCCCGATGCGCCAGCCCGTCCCCTCGACGCGGGCACACCCGCACCGACCGAGGTCCAGGGCGGGATGTCCGAAGCGGAGAAGCGCGAGACGTTCATCCGGCTCGTCTTCGGCGGCGATACCGCGAAGTTCGACGCGTTCCGCCAGGCAATCGTCGACGCGGTGCCGCCGGGCACGCGTGCCATCGTCCGGGGCAGTGCCGTGACGGGCTTCCGCTGGAAGGACGAGGCGCCCTTCGACGCCGATGGACCGGGTACCAGCGACGTGGACCTCACGCTCGTGGGCGCGGACGTGCTCGGGGCCTTCAAGGTCACGGGCTTTTTCGTGCCCGGCGTCCACTCGCGGCCGATGGGTGAGGACGACCCGGACATCGCACCCGCGCTGGCCGACCTGCGTGAACGGCTCACCCGGCTCGCGGGCCGACCGGTGAACGTCCAGGCGTCGCACGACCTGGTGATCTTCCTGCGCGGAGAACTGATCGGGCAGCCGTACCTCACGCTGCTCGGCGATCCGGATGCCGCGTGAGTCCGGTGCGCCTGCTCACCTACAACATCCGGTACGGCGGCCTCGGACGCGAGGACGACCTCATCGCGACGATCGATGCCTGTGCACCCGACGTCGTGCTGTTGCAGGAGGCGACGCGTCCCGCCGTCGTCGAGCGCCTCGCCCGGTGCACCGGCATGGCGCAGTGGGGCACGTCGGGGCGGCAGTCGCTCGGTTTCCTTGCCCGGGCACGCGTCGAGCATTTCGAGTGGCATCAGCCGCGCGTATCGCGGCACGCGTTCCTCGAGGTCGTGCCGGCCGGTGGAGGTGTGCGGCTGTTCGGCGTGCATCTCAGCGCGGTACACGCGGCGTGGACCGAACGGCGCCGCGTGGCCGAAGTACGCGCGCTGCTGCGCGCCGTCGAGGTGTACGCCGGCGGGTTCCACGCGCTGGCCGGCGACTTCAACACGCTCGCGCCCGGGGAGTTGCTCGAGATCCGGCGCCTGCCGTTTCGCCTGCGGCCGTTCGTCTGGTTGAGCGGAGGCCACATCCGCTGGCGGACCGTGCAGCAGGTGCTCGACGCCGGTTACGTGGACGCGTTTCGCGTGAGTCGACCCGGCGAGACGGGCTTCACCTTTCCGACATGGAATCCGCACCTTCGGCTCGACTACGTCTTCGTGCCCGCGGCGTTTGTCGATCGCGTCGCGCACTGCGACGTCGTCGACCGCGCGAGCGCCACGCGGGCGTCCGATCACCTGCCGCTGCTTGCCGATCTGTCCGTCACTTGACCTCACCTCGGTCGGCGCGGGACCCTCATGCGTGTCGTCCGAACCCGCCGTGCGCACCATCCCGTCCCCGTTGCGGCCCGCGCGCCTCGCGCTGGTCGCCATGCTCGCCGCGAGTGCGGCATCGGCTCAGGAGCGTGTCCACCACGTGCTGGACGTCGCGCTCGATCCGGCAACGGGGCGTGTGGCCGTCAAGGCCGACCTGACACCGGCCGGTACTGGCACGGACGTCGAGTTCCTGTTGCACGAGCGGCTGCGCATCACCAGGGCCGATCCGGCCGTGGCTGCCGTGCCCGTGGGCGATGCGGCCTGGCTCGGCGAGGTCGAGGGTGGTCAGCCGCAGCACGTGTCCCCGGTGAAGCGTTACCGCGCGACGCTCCCGTCGCCCGGCGGCACGCTGCGCCTCGAGTACGACGGCGTGTTCGATTTCGCGCTCTCGGATGCGCGCGAGGAGTACACGCGCGGCTTCAGATCGACGCCGGGGCTGATCTCGGGCGCTGGCGTCTACCTGGCGGGCACGAGTGCGTGGTACCCGCTGGTCGGCAGGGCGCTGGTGACGTTCGAGATGACTGTTGCGCAGCCCGGCGATTGGCGCGTCATCAGCGAAGGCGGCGGCACGTCACGCGGCGCAGACGGCCGTGCGCGCTGGACCTCCACCGACCCGGTGGATCAGATTCACCTGGTCGGCGGCCCGCTGCAACTGTCCACGCAGTCGGCCGGCGCGGTCGAGGCGCAGGTCTACCTGCACGACGCCGATCCCGCTCTCGCCTCCAGATACCTGGCGGCAACCGCGCAGTATCTCGAGATGTACCGGGCCCTCATCGGACCCTACCCGTACGGCAAGTTCGCGCTCGTCGAGAACTTCTGGGAAAGCGGATACGGGATGCCGTCGTTCACGCTGCTCGGCCCGCAGATCATCCGCTTCCCGTTCATCATCACGTCCTCGTATCCACACGAGATCCTGCACAACTGGTGGGGTAACTCGGTGTTCGTGGACGAATCCCGCGGCAACTGGTCCGAGGGACTCACCGCGTACGTCGCCGATCACCTGATGCAGGAGCAGCGCGGCGAAGACGCCACCTACCGCCGCTCGACGCTGCAGAAGTATCGCGACTACGTGTCGTCGGCGCAGGACTTCGCCCTGGTGCAGTTCCGTGGCCGGCACAGCGCCGCCACCGAGGCGGTCGGCTACGGCCGGACGATGATGGGCTTCCACGCCCTGCGACGGAAGGTCGGCGACGACGCGTTCCGGCGGTTCCTGGCGCGGTTCTACCGCGAGCATCGCGGCACGCGTGCCTCCTTCGACGATGTGCGGCGCGTGATGGAAGCGGTGAGCGGTCAGGGCCTCGCGCGGTTCTTCGAGGACTGGATCGCGCGGCCCGGCGCCCCGTCCTTGGTCGTGCGCAACACCCGCGTCACGCGTGACGGTGCGGGCTACATCGTCGAGGGCGTGCTCGCGCAGACGCAACCGGGCGCGCCGTTTGCCATCGACGTGCCGCTCGTCGTCCAGACCGCGGCTGCGGTCGTCGAGCACCGCGTGGCGCTCAGCGGCCCGGACGCCACGTTCCGCATCGAGACGCGCGACGCGCCGCTCGTGCTGCACGTGGACCCCGTGTTCGACACGTTCCGCCGGCTCGACGCGCGCGAGACGCCGCCCTCGCTCGGGCAGATCTTCGGCGAGCCGGCGCCGCTGGTCGTCATCGCCAGCGACGAGGACCCGGCACGCGCGGCGGCGTACCGCGCGATGGCCGAGAGCTGGCGGGGCCCGGCACACGCGCCTCGCATCGTCACCGACCGCGAGATTTCGGCATTGCCAGCCGACCGGTCGGTCTGGCTGCTCGGCCGCGGCAACCGGTTCGCGGGCGCCCTCGTCGATGGCACGGCGGTGCGCCTCCACGCCTCGCAGTGGGCCATCGACACGCAGCCGATGCCGGTGCGCGACCACGCGGCGATCGTGGTGCGGCGTCACCCGGACGACGTCGCGAAAGCCGTCGGGTGGATCGTCTCCGATCGCGCCGATGCGATCGCCGGTTTGGCGCGCAAGCTGCCGCACTACGGCCGGTACTCGTATCTCGGCTTCGAGGGCGCCGAGCCCGTCAACATGCTGAAAGGACAGTGGCAGGCGTCGGACTCGCCGCTGACGGTCGACCTGCGCGACGACGGGGGGCGGAGCGCTGCGGTGCCGTCGCTGACGCTGACACGCACGCCGCTGGCGACGTTGCCGCCCGTCTTCTCGGAAGCCTCACTCGAGACGCACGTGACCACGCTGTCGGCCCCGGAATATCAGGGGCGCGGCATCGGGACGGCCGGACTCGCCCGGGCGGCCGCGTACCTCGAGCAGCAGTTCAAGGCGGTCGGCCTTGCCCCCGGCATGCCCGACGGCTCGTATCGCCAGACGTTCACGAGTACCCGGACGCCGGACGGCAGCGCTACGACATTGGCAAACGTCGTCGGCGTGCTGCCGGGCACCGAGCCGACCTGGAAGGATCAGTCG
The DNA here is from genome assembly GCA_023427865.1 of Acidobacteriota bacterium. Lineage (GTDB taxonomy): Bacteria > Acidobacteriota > Vicinamibacteria > Vicinamibacterales > Vicinamibacteraceae > Luteitalea. Next base: position 2,915 of record JAEYZV010000622.1, on the reverse strand, counting down.
GTCGTCCTGACCGCCCACTACGACCACCTCGGCATGGGATGGCCCAACCCGCGGGCGGGCGACGAGGGCAGGCTGCACCCGGGGGCCGACGACAATGCCAGCGGCGTCGCCGTGCTGCTCGAGGTCGCGCGTGCGATGGCCGCGGCCGGCCCGCCGCGTCGCACGATCGTGTTCCTCGCCGTGACCGGCGAGGAGGCGGGCATGCTGGGCTCCCGGCACTACGTCGACCACCCGGTGCGTCCGCGCGACGGCATCCGGGCGGTGGTGAACATCGACAGCGTCGGGCGGCTCGGCACGTCGCCGGTCGGCGTCATCGGCTCGGGCACGGCCAGCGAGTGGCCGCACGTGTTCCGGGGCATCGGGTTCGTGACCGGCATCCAGACGCAGATGGCGTCGCAGGGGCTCGCGTCCTCGGACCAGGCGAGCTTCATCGCCAGGGGCATTCCGGCCGTGCAGTTGTTCACGCCTCCGCACGTCGACTATCACCGTCCGGGCGACACGGCCGACAAGGTGGACGTTCCCGGGCTGGTGCGCATCGCCACGGTCGCGCGGGAGGCGGTGGCCTACCTGTCCGAGCGGCCCGAACCGCTGACGGCGACCATCGCCGGCGGGGGCAGCGCAGCTGCGCCCTCGCCTGGGGCACAGGCGTCGGGGGCAGGTGCGGGGCCCGGTCCGCGGCGCGCCGGGTTCGGCATCGTGCCCGATTTCGCGTTTGCCGGTCCCGGCGTCAAGGCCTCGGGGCTGGTGCCGGGATCCGCCGCCGAGCGGGCTGGGATGAAGGCGGGTGACGTGCTCGTCGAAATGGCCGGCAAGCCGCTCGCGTCGCTGTCGGCGTACTCCGACGTGCTCAGAACGCTCGCACCGGGGCAGGAGGTGGCGGTGGTGTTCGAACGCGCCGGCACGCGGATGACGGCGACGGTCATGCTGACCGCACGATAGCCGGTTTCCCGGCGCATCGCGGCGAGCGCAGGCGCCGGCCCTGTCCGGCGCGTTGCCTCAGGGCAGGCGAAGCGCGCGCCTGCTGGTGCCGCCACGAACCGCATCGCCGGGCAGGCTGTCAGGCCCCGCCGCGCGCTTCGCTATACTGCGCGCGATGGCGACAATCCTCGTAGCCGACGACGAACAACTTATCCGCTGGTCGCTCTCCGAACGCCTCCAGGCGGACGGGCTGCGGGTCATCGAGGCCGGCACGGGCGGGGAAGCGCTCGAGAAGATCCACGAAGGTGTGGACCTCGTGCTGCTGGACTACAAGCTGCCCGACACCGACGGGGTCACCGTGCTCCGCGGCATCAAGGAGTACGACCCAGACATCGTCGTCATCCTGCTCACGGCGTACGCGACCGTCGACACCGCCGTCGAGGCGATGAAGACGGGTGCGTACCATGTCGCCAACAAACCGTTCAATCTCGACGCGGTTTCGGATCTCGTCGCCAAGGCGCTCGAAACCACGCAGTTGCGGCGCGAGGTGCGCCACCTGCGCGCCGAGAAGGCGCAGCCCTACTCGCCCGAGCGCATCGTCGGAGACTCGGCGACGATGCTCGAGGTGAAGGCGCTGTTGCGCAAGGTCGCCGCAAGCCCGGCCTCGACGGTGCTGTTGACCGGCGAGAGCGGCACCGGCAAGGACCTCGCGGCCAAGGTGCTGCACTTCAACAGCGACCGCAAGCACCGGCCGTTCGTGAACATCACGTGCTCGGCCATCCCGGAGACGCTGCTCGAGAGCGAGCTCTTCGGCCACGAGAAGGGCGCCTTCACCGACGCGCGGCAACAGAAGCGCGGGCTGCTCGAGTCGGCCGACGGCGGCACGGTGTTCCTCGACGAGATCGGGGAGATGGTGCCGGCGCTGCAGGCAAAGCTGCTGCGCGTGCTCGAGGAGAAGGCGTTCAAGCGTGTCGGCGGGCAGCAGGACGTCCGCGTCGACGTGCGGATCATCGCCGCGACGAACCGCAATCTCGAGGAGCAGGTCAAGGGCGGGCACTTCCGCTCGGATCTGTACTACCGCCTGAACGTGCTGCCCATCGAGCTGCCTGCGCTGCGGTCGCATCTCGAGGACGTGCCCGCGCTCGTCAGCTTCTACGTCGACCAGTTCAACCGCGAGTTCCGCAAGAACGTGCGGGGCGCATCGCCGGCGGCCCTGAAGGCGATGCAGCATTACGGCTGGCCGGGCAACATCCGCGAGCTCCGCAACGCCGTCGAGCGCGCAATGCTCCTCAGCGAAGGGCCGTGGCTGGAGCCGGTGGACTTCCCGGCCCTGTCGGCCAGCGTTCCGGTGGCGTCGGGGCTGTCACTGCCGGCCGAAGGCGTGAACCTCGAGGACCTCGAGCGCAGCCTCGTCGTGCAGGCGCTCGATCGTGCCGGCGGGAACCAGACGCGTGCGGCGGGCCTGCTCGGACTCAATCGCGACCAGATCCGGTACCGCATCGAGAAGTTCGGGCTGAGCAAGACCGGGTCGTAGCCCCGCCCGGCCCCGGCTCCCGGCACCCGGCACCCGGCACCCGGGACGCGCGAGCGATCGCACGGAGCGGGTTTTCCCGCGACGCCGCGGAGAGTTCCGCGACCGACCCGGCCAATCGCCTTCCGCCGTCGCGGAATATTGCGCAGCGAAGGTCGGCACGGCTGTTGCTCGGACAGCACGCATGAACGCCGGGAAGCGTCTGGACGCCCTCGCGATGCGGTGCCCGGCGTGCGGGCAGCCGCAAGTACCGCCTTTGCCGGGCAGCACGCTCACGATCGCGTGGTATGCGTGCGCCTGCGGGCACTTCTGGTCGGCGCGCGTCCGTGATGGCCGCCCTGTCTCAGCGGGCACCCCTTTGTCACTGCCGCCCGCTGCACCCTGATCGGAGACTGGCGTGGGCAACGCGCCCGCCTCCCGCAGCAGGCTGCGTCCTGCCCGGCCCGGTCCATGCATTAGCATGGAC
>JAEYZV010000602.1 GCA_023427865.1 Acidobacteriota bacterium | reverse complement strand
GCATCGACCGGCTTCTGGCTGCGCAGCGCGCGCGATTCCTCGCTCAGCCTGGGCACACCGGTGGCGCCGTGCAGCGTCAGGCGCAGCGCTTCGAGCCGGTTGGCGGCAATGGGCTGGCGCACGGGCGGCACACGCTCGAGCCGCGCGAGCGTCGCCTCGATCGGCTCGAGGCCGACCAGGCCGCGAATCGACTCCAGCGCCACCCACGAGGTCGGTTCGAGTGTCGCGGGCCAGTGCAGGCAGGGGACAGCCGACTGCCCCTGCACCTCCATCATCGTCTCGAGCGCGTCGGCGAACTGCGTGCGCGCAAGGTCGGCATCCTGCCTGCGGGCGGCCAGGCGCGCGATGCACGTCAGCGCAAGTGCGCGCTCCGGCGCGCGGCGCACGTCGGCCGCCATGCCGGCGATCCGCTCGAGAGGTGCCGGCGCCGGCTCGAGATCGCCACGGCGCTCGATCGCGTCGGCGCACGCCAACAGCGCCGCGATGACCGGTGCCACGGCTCCGGCCGCCGCCGGCGCCACCTGCTGTTCCGAGAGCAGGGTCGACACGCGCAGTGCCCACATGTCGAACGCGGACTCGGCCTCGGGGGCGCTCAGCGATTGTGCGAGCCCGCCGCTCGCGATCCGCACGAGCACCGCTCCGCGCTCCTCACCGGGTTCGAGCGCCTGCGCCAGTTCCCATGCGCGAAGCCAGGCGTCGGTCGTCGCGGCAGGCCCCGCGCGCCTCAGCAGGCACTCCGCGTAAGTCGTCATGAACGCGCCGAGCGCCCCGCGGTCGAACTCCGCATCGCTTCCCGAGTCGTCGGCAAGCAACCGACCGAGCACGCGCTCGCCCCACTCGGCGTCGCCGGTGGCGACGATGCGGTCGTCGAGGAGGCGCCAGGCCGCCATCACGCCGGCGCCATCGTGAGCCTGCAGCTGCACCAGCGCGTGCGCGAGCGATTCGTCGAACCGCTCGCCTTCGGGCGTCCGTGCGAGTGCGGTCGCCGCGTGGGCGAGCAGCCGGCGACGCGCGGCGTGCAGCTCCTGGGGCGCATCCTGGCGGAAGTAGCGCAACAGCCGCGCGCGGAGCTCCGCTTCGACGACGTAGTAGCCGCCAGCCTGGCGCGCCACCCATTCCTGAGAGGCAATCTCGCGGCACACCGCTTCGCCGGCATCGGCCCGCATGTCGGCGCACGCACGCAGGATCGCCTCGTCGAACCGTCCGAGCAACGCGACGTGCGGCAGCAGGCGCCGCACATCGGGGTTGTGGATCCGATCGAGGATGCGGATGCGCACGAAGTGATCGACCGGGTCGCGAAGGATGGCGTCGGCGCTCACCGCGCCCGGCGAGCGCGTCACCCACGTGGCGTACACCGACAGGCTGAAGGGGCTGTACCTCGTGGGCTCCAGCCGGACAGGAACCCCCGACCCCGCCTCCGGCAGCCCGAGCGATGCCGACGAGGCGGCGGCGATGCTGCGGGTGAGGATTGGCGGCGCGAGCTCGTCCGGCACGCCGGCGCGGAAGAGGTACTTCCTCGCTTCCTGCTCGGAAAACGGGAACATGCGATGGAGTCGCAGCCATGGGCGTTCCGGCAGTTCGGTCGACACGACCGAGCCGTCGGCATACCGGCCGGCGAGCGGCCGGCGCCCGCACAGCACGACGCGAAGCGAGGGCAGCCGCGCGTGCAGTCGCTCGAGCAGCTCGAACGTGCGTTGCACGCTGTCTGGCAGGCGACCGTGGGGGCCGAGTCGCGCCAGTTCCTCGCAGGTGTCGAGCAGGAGGACGACACGACGCCCGGACTCGGCCGTGAGCGCCTCGCACGCCCACGCGAAGACCTCGATCAGCTCGCCGACGGCGACGTCGTGCGCGGCGGCACCGGTTTCGGTCTCGTGCAGGAAGGCGATCGCCTGGAACACGCGCGCGAACTGGCTGGCGGCGTGGCCGCTCTCGTCCTTCAGGCGCAGCTCCTCGGCGAGCTGCGCGAAGAGCAACCCGGGCTTGCGCGCCGGGTACGCGGGATCGATGTGGTCGAAGTCGATGCGGGCGGTGACGGCCGGGAGCGGCTCGAACCGGGGCGGAAAGTGCTCCGCGGCGCCTGACGTGAGCGCGCGCATCAGCATCGTCTTGCCGACACCTCCACCCCCGAGGTAGTGCAGGCCCCACAGGCTGTCGGGGCCTGCCAGCAGCCTGCGCCAGTCCTCGAACTGCGAGGCGCGCGGCAGGTAGTCGTGCAGGAACGCGCGGTCGTTGCGCTCGCGATCGAAGAGCGCGAGGCGACGCACGGCCCGCTGGTGCAGGGTGGTGGCTTCGCCGGGAAGCACGTCGGCCACCCGCTCCAGGGCCTCGATCCACAGCCACGCCTCGTCTGGCCGGTTGGCCGTGAGCGCGCGGTCGAGCATGGGATCGAACGCCGACGCGATGGAGATCGCGGGGGGCAGGCTTGCGCCGACGAGCATCGCCCAGCGCAGCGTCGGCGGCGGCAGGTGGTGGTCGGGCGGCTGCTCGAGGACGCGGCGGGCGAGGTCGCGCATCAGGTCGAGCACGCGCTCGCGCCCGTCTTCGCCGAGGATGCGCGACAGCCACGCCGCGCGCGTGTCGCGTGGCATCCAGAAGAGCCGCTGGGCCGGCACGAACTGGCCGGCGTCGTCGATGGACAGGGGCGTCAGCGTGCTCTCGACGAGGCCCTCGTCGCGCCAGGCGTCCAGCAACGAGACTTCGGGACCCGCCGACCACCCGGGCAGGCCGCAGCGCTCGGCGAGCCTCGGCGTCCACGCAGGCACGAGGCACAGCCAGCGCGCGGTGAGCGTGGACGGAGATGCGGCCTTCAGCGACTCGAGGGCGAGCTCCTCTTCGGCCACGCGCAGCAGCTCGGTGGCACGGGTGAGTGGGAACGACGGTTCTTGCATCATCCGCTCACGCCCTCCATCGCCTCGAGCACCTGCTCGTCGTCCGCCTCCACGATCACGTTGGCCTTCTGGCAGGCCCGCAGCGCGATCCTCAGAGGGATGGCCGTGCTCTTGAGATGCGACGGGTAACCCGCGGCCGTCGCGTCATGGATGATCTCGAACCACCCGTCGAGATCCGACGGGAGCAGGTGCGTCGCCGGCACGAGCGGCGGCGTGCGGTGCAGCAACAGGTGCAGGTAGATCGAACGGTCGGTGCGCGCCTCGGTCAGCGGTTCGAGCTCGACACGATGAGCCCAGTTCGACACCGCGTCGAGCGCCTTGCGGACCTGCTCGTACGGCTCGGCGTAGTTGTGGTCCTTCCGGTACGTGAAGGCCACCGGAATGGGATCGCGGTCGGTGCCGAGCCCGCCCGCGCGCAGCAGGTCGGCGACGAAGCGCCCGGCGGCGCCGGCATAACGCTGCACCTCGTCGAGCAGGACGACGACGAGCGGCGTGCCGACCGTACCAGCGGGCGGAGGTACGTGCGCCACGATCTCGTCGCGGATGCGCCACAGGTCCAACTGCAGCGCCGTGCGGAACGCGTCGGCCTCGCCGATGTCCATCGCGGCGGCGACGGCAGGGTGCAGGCTGGCGTCGAGCCCCTTCATGTGGCGCTGGAGCTCGGCGATCTGTGGCCGCCACGTCTGCGGCTCGAGCCCGTACTTCGACCGCACGCCGACGGCCACGCCGACGATCTCGCGGGCGATGCCGGAGAGATCCGAGGGCCGCTCGGGCGATCCTTCCTGGTGCACGCGCAGGCACGGCACGTGTCCCGCGTGGATGGCCGCGACGGCGAGCTCCTCGAGCAGGCGGGAACCGCCGACACGCTTCTCGCGGTCGGTCTCGGTCATCGCGATGCCGAGGAGGCGCCGCGCCGTCCCCGGCGATGGCCGCGTGACCTCGCGCCAGTGATCGAAGAAGTCGAGTCGACCGCAGAACGCCGGCGGATCGCCGTGGCTGCGCATCTGGTGCGCGACGATGGCGCGCCGGCGCGCGAGATCGAGCTCCCCGGCATCGACAGCGAGCACGGCCGAGGCTTCCACGAACACGACGGGCGTCGCCCAGTCGACGGTGTCGCGTGGATCGAAGCCGTGCAGGAACGCGCCGCGCCTGCCTGCCGCCGCCGACCAGGTCGGATCGCCACGCAGCAGCGACTGGTAGAACTGGCGTGTGAACAGCCTGCAGGCGAGATCGGCCACTCGCCCGCCCATCCCGACCACGAGTCCGGGGCCGCCGTGCACGCCATCGCCGGCGCCGAGCTCGGCGCCCAGCGGAATGGCGCCCACGCCCGTCGGCAGTACGCCCGACCCGTGCCCGAAGACCTCGACGCTCGTGAGCTGATCGATCGCGTCGGCCTCCGGCGGCGGCGGAGTGGCGCTGAAGCAGGCATTCAGGATGAGCACTGGCGGGTACGTGACCGCGCCCGCCGCGTCACGCATCGCCAGGAGGCCGAGCAGCTGCGGCGCGGTGTAGTCCTGAAACGGGAGCGCGGGATCGGACGCGAGGAGGCGCAGGGCGCCGCGACCGCCCGAGAACCCGCCGTGGCAGATGAAGTGCACCACCGACGGCTGGAACTCGGCGACGGCCGACTGCAGGGTCTCGGCCGTTGCACCGCGGAGCACCCGGCAATCGAGTGTCAGGTCGAGCGCCTGCAGGCGCCGGAGCAGGCCGAGATACTCGGCGCCGGCCGAGATCTCGGTGTCGCCTTCGAGCGCGCCGATCGCGAACAGGACGCGCGGCGTGAACGTGCGTGGCGTCGTCGGTGCGCCGGCCGCGTGAATCTCGCGGCTCATCAGGACCAGTGGCCCGGGCCTGGCCGCGAGGAAATGCCGTCCGTCGTGCAACATCTCCCAGGGGAGGCGCATGATCGGCCAGTCGTCAGGCGCACACGCGATGCGCAAGTCGATCGGGGCGTCGTCTGCCGTGCCGGCGATCGCCTCCCACACCCGGGCCCCCAGCACCAGCTCGAAGAGGTAACGGCCAAAGCGGCGCGGCATCGCCTCGGACGCCTGCCCCGACGCCATGTTCGCGTACCAGATGCCGAGCCGCGACGCGTCGAGCGCGCGGAGCTCGGGGGCGTCGTCCGCGCCGTCGGCGAGCGGCCAGGCGCACGCAGGAAACGTCAGCAGCTCGTCGTCGTGCGGCAATGGCAGGACGTCGAGTACGCGCGCGGACCCGGGCACCTGGTGCGCGTGATCCCGCACCTCGCTCGTCCAGCCGCCCCCCGGCCGACGCTCCAGGGCGATCACGAATCGGGCCGGCGTCTTCATGACGGCACACCGTGGCCCGTCGCGTCGCGACGACGCGCAGGCATCGCGTGGGGCTGCTGCTTCGGATGGCGCCGCTCGATTCCCGGTTCCCAGACGCCAGGCATGCCCTGCCTCAAGGCTGCAGGCGCGCAAGGAGCGCACGAGAGCCCTCGCGCGAGAGGCGTGTGGCCGGTGCCCGCGCCGCCATCCGTGGCGCGATCGATCGACCGCGCTTCTTCGGGCCACCGACCGTCAGCACGCGTCCGCGCACGTGGGGGTTCGTCGCGACGTGGAAGAGGAGTTCGTCGCCGACGTCCTGGAGCACCGAGGGCAGCTCACGATCGGACGTCCGGAGGAGTCGGGCGAGGCCGCGCCTGACAGCGGCCGGCTCGGCATCCGGGAAGTACGGCAGGAACCGATCCACGTCGTTCTCGGCACGGGCGCTCGCTGCCGCGCGCATGCGCAGCCCAGACGCTGGCGGTGTCGCCGGCAACGGGGCCCGAAGCAGCTTCTCGACGTTCAGGATGCCGGCACCATGCTTGTCGGCACGCCACCCGCTCGGCGCGTCGACGCCCTGCGTCATCAGCACTTCCTTGAACACCGCCGCGATCTGCCCACGACCGTAGCGTGCGAGCAGCGCGTCACGTCCGTGGTAGGCGAGCCACAGCGCGCATGCGCCCGCGGTCGTCGCCACGGCGTAGGACGTGCCCGATCCGACATCGACGATGTCGTCGGCGTGACCGGCGTCGCGGCCCGGGCGCGCCACCCACACCGTCTCGCCTGGCGCCGTCACGTCGACCGTCTCACCGGACGCCGACTTTCGCCAGATGCCTCGCTGGCAGTTGCACGCGGCGCAGGCGATCACCTGGTCGAGGCGCGCCGGGTACACGACCCATGGCCACACGTTGCCTGCCGCCGCGAGCACCACCACGCCCTGATCGACGGCGTGCCTGACGGCGCGTACCAGCGCGCCCGAGGGCGCCGGCCCGCCGAGGCTCATCGACACGACATGGCACCCCTTGTCAGTTGCGTAGCGGATCGCTTCCGCGAGGCGATCGAATGCCAGCAGCACGACGCGAGGCGTGACCCGCAGCGGGACGATGGCCGCGGCCGGTGCGACCCCCGACACGAACGTGGCGCCCGCGCCACCGGTGCGGCTCATGATCACGCTCGCGGTCGTCGTGCCGTGACCGGGGTTGCCCTCGTCGAGCGGATCGAGCGCGTCAGGTTGACGCAGCACGAAATCGTAGCTCTCGGCGACCCGCACGCGCGGCGGGTCGTCCCAGATCTCGGCATGGCGCGTGTACCCGGTGTCGGGATGGCCGATGACGATGCCCTCGCCCCGTGCGCGGCCCTCGGGTGTGGGTGGTGTGAGCGCCCAGGCCTCGCGCACACGACACAACTCAAGGCTCCACTCGGGGTTGCCTGCGGCACACGGGAGCGGCGCGTCCGTGCGGAAATCCCGCGCCACGGCCGCAGGTCGGTCCTCTACCACTCCCGGCGGTGGCTCGAGGCCCGGCTGCTCGATGGCCGGCTCGGCATCGGCCACGTCGCGATGCGCCCGCAACGTGCGCGTCAGCGTCCATGCGCGGCCGGGATCGAAACCCGCGCCGTCGGCGCGCGTGACGCGATAGTCGCGCGCGCCGGCACCGATCGTCGTGACGACGTGACCTTCGCCCAGCGACTCGCGCACGGCGGCCTCCGCGATCGACAGCGCGCGGGCATCGTCCTGCTCAGCCGGTGCTGCGTAGACGAGCAGCGCGTGACACGACGCGGCGTAGGCATCGCCCTGCTCGGCAGCCGGCGTCGCAGGACGCGTCACGGTCGTCGTGCGCGCGGCACCGCGCGTGCCGGCTCGTGACCGTGCCGCAGGCCGACGTGCGGATCGTGCCGACGAGCGCTTGGCCATGTATCACTCCGGCGCCACACCATGCGCGGCGCGAGTTCGTGGGGTCACTTGCGAGAACGCTGGTTCGTGCGGGTGGCGAACATTCATGTGCGTTTCGGCGAACCTCGCCGTTCTTCTCGTTACAACGCACGTGCGGGAATGCGAGTTCGAGGAGGTGCCACATGCTGCGCCAGCGTGGAACCACGACGACGTTGACGCTCCTGTGCCTGGGATGGGCGGGCTTCGTGGCCGTGTCGGCGAATCGTTCGACGACACAGGCGCCTGCGTCGCCGCAGCCGCAGTACGGGTCCGAAGAGGACTACGGCTACGGCACAGGTAAGCTCACCGACATCGAGCGGAAGGGCCGCGACACCTGGTACTTCTGGACGGGCGGCAATCAGAAGTTCTGGGTGAAGATGGCCGAGCTCACCGAGGGCAATGTCGACCTCCTCAACTACGTCGACTCGCGGCGGCATGGCCGCAGGTTCCGCGAGCTCGGCGCCGTCACCCAGCCCGGCTGCGAACCGGCGACCGCACCCGACGAGTACGGGCTCTGGCTCGATCGCTGCCCGAAGGACGACCTGCCGGCCGAGTTCGGGGAGCCGGCGGGCATTGTCGGGCTGCGCAGGTTCGACAACCCGAACTTCGATCGGACGAACTGGGATGCGGAGAAATACCGGACGCACCCGAAGGGCATGCAGCCGCCCTACCTCATCGGCATGGCGTGCGGCGTCTGCCACGGCGGGTTCAACCCCCTGAGGCCGCCGGGCGATCCGGAGCGGCCGAGGTGGAGCGAGCTCGCGGGTGCGATCGGCAACCAGTACTGGGAGGAAGGTCGGCTGTTCAACCTGAAGATGTCGCCCACG